>JBGOWC010000151.1:0-5678 GCA_041478415.1 Terriglobia bacterium | reverse complement strand
CTGATCCGGGAGGCGCGGGAGCGGCTGCGCGCCGGGCACGAGTTAGGGTTTGGCGCGCTAGCCGATCCGGAAACGTGGCTCGGGAAGCTGTCGTCGGACAATGCGGCGACAAAAGCGGCGCTCGGAGCCGTGCTGGAGCCGGCGGAGTTCCTGGATGCGGCGTCGCTGCTCGAGACGGTGTCGTGGCTCAAACTGCAGTTCCGCGAAGAGGCGGCGAAGTTTCCGTTACTGGCGGCGCGTGCGGCGTCGCTTGCCGATTTTCGAGAGGTGCTTGCCGCGATTCGCAAGTGCATCCTGCCGAACGGCGAGATTAGCGACGAAGCCTCAACGGCGCTGCGGCGCATCCGCGCAAGCATCGCGGGGACACGCGAATCCATCCAAAAAACCCTGAAAAAGATTTTACGTGAGCGCGGCGCGGAGGCCGGCGAAGACTACGTCACGCTGCGAAATGACCGTTTCGTGATTCCGGTGCGCACGGAGAACCGCCGGTCGGTGCCGGGCGTGGTGCACGGGTCAAGCGCGACCGGACAAACTCTGTTTCTCGAGCCCCTCGAAGCGGTCGAGGTGAATAACCAGCTGGTGCAGCTTGCCGAAGACGAAGCGGCGGAGATCGCGCGAATTCTTTTGGAGCTGACCGGACGCCTGCAGATGCAGCTGGGGCCGCTGCGCGCAGCAGCGGGAACGATCGCGGAGCTCGACAGTGTCTTTGCGCGGGGTCGGTTCGCGCGGGAGTTCGACGCGACGATTCCGGAGTTTTCCGCCGAAGGAAGTTTGCAGCTCGAAGCGACCCGGCATCCTGTGCTCGAGGACAAGCTACGGCGCGAAGGCCGCGCGGTTGTGCCGATGACGCTTGCTTTGGGCGGAGAAGAGCGCGTGCTGGTCATCAGCGGGCCGAACACGGGCGGGAAGACGGTTGCGCTGAAGACCGCAGGACTCGCGGCGCTGGCCGCGCAAGCGGGGATTCCGGTCGCAGCGGAGCGCGCGATGTTGCCGATCTTCGACCGCATACTTGTGGATATCGGCGACGAACAGTCCATCGCGGCGGATCTTTCGACATTTTCGGCGCACGTGCTGAACCTGAAGGCCATGCTGGAGGTGGCGACCCCGTGCTCGCTCGTGCTGGCGGATGAAATGGGCACGGGGACGGCGCCCGAAGAAGGCGCGGCACTGGCCGTCGCGCTGCTGGACGAATTTCGCGCGAAGCGGTGTCTGGTGCTGGCGACAACGCATCACGACAGGTTGAAAACCTATGCCTCGACCACGCCGGGCGTTGTGGACGCAGCGGTCGAGTTTGACGACGTAAATTTGCGGCCGACGTTTCGCTTGATGGTGGGCGTGCCGGGAGGCTCGAGCGGGATTTCGATCGCGCAGCGGTTGGGACTTTCTGCGCGGATTATCGAACGCGCCCGCGAATTGCTCGCGCCGGAGGCGCGCGAGGCCGCCGACCTGATTGCATATCTGCACCGCAGCCGGGACGAACTCGAACGGATGCGGCAGCAGATGAGGGAGGAGCGCCGCGCGCTGGAAGTAGAGAGAGAAAAGCTGCGCAGCGAGTGGGTCGAGCGGCAAAAGAAGCGGATCGCCGAGCTCGAGGAGAAGTTTGCCGAAATGCAGAAGCGGTTCGACGAAAACGTTGCACGCGTCGTGGAGGCCGTGAAAGAGCGCGAGCTGCGCGCGCAGATGGAAAAGTCAGTGCGGCGGAAGATGGTGGAAGCGCGCGGCGGGGCGCGCGAGGAATTGAACGCCGCGGTGGTACAGACACTTTCCGAATCCCAAGCGGATCTGGGAGCAACCGCTACGGTGATGGAAGCCGTGAGTGCGGAGCGTCTTGTGCCCGGCGCGCGCATCCACGTGCGGGGGTTCAGCAAGGCCATCGTGCTGCGGCGGGTAGATGGCTCGACGGCGGAAGTGGAAGCCGGGCCGCTGCGGATGAAAATTGCTGTGGATGAAATTACAGGGATCGAAGGAGAAAGCGTCTCCGGTAAAGAGGTGGAATTGAAAAAATCGCGCGGGGTGACCGTGCATACACAGCCCGGCGAGAGTGCAACATCCGATGAAATCAACGTGATCGGCCTGACGGTCGAAGAGGCGAGCCGCAGGCTGGATGAGTTTCTAGACGACGCCACACTCGCGAACAAGCCGCGCATCCGCGTCATCCACGGTCATGGAACCGGTGCCTTGCGCAAAGGGCTGGGGGAATTTCTTTCCAGCCATCCGCTTGTGGAAAAAGTCGCCTTCGAGGCCGAAGAGCGCGGCGGAAGGGCCATTACAGTTGTAGAATTGCGCGGCTAACGTCATGGCAGAGGCGGGATCATTCGCGGACCGGGTGAAGCAGCAGGCGGACATTGTCCGCGTGGTGGGGGAGTACGTCCGTCTGAAGAAGAGTGGGCAGAACTTTACCGGGCTGTGCCCGTTCCATTCGGAGAAGACGCCGTCGTTCGCGGTGCATCCGGTGAAACAGATCTATCACTGTTTCGGCTGCGGGCAGGGCGGTGACGTCTTCAAGTTCGTGATGGAGATGGAGAAGTGTGCGTTTCCCGAAGCGGTGCGCACGGTGGCGGAGAAGTGCGGCATTCCGATCCCGGCGAAACGCGAGCGCTCGCCGGAAGAGAAAAAAGAAAATCAGCAGCGGTCAGCGCTCGTCGAGATGCACCGCGAGGCGGGGGCGTTTTTCGTGAAGCAGCTCGAGGGCACGCTCGAAGGAAAGGCCGCGCGCGCGTATCTCGAAGATCGCGGCCTCGATAAGGAAGCAATGGCACGGTTTGGGATCGGCTACGCGCCGAGCGGCGGCGACGTGTTGCTGCGTTTCCTGAAGCAAAAATATCCGGACAAGCTCATCGGAGAGTCGGGGCTTGCCTCGCGGGATGCGAATGGGCGCATGTTCGACCGCTTTCGCCGGCGAATTATTTTCCCCATCGCAAATGAGTCGGCAAAGATTATTGCATTCGGCGGCCGAGCGCTCGGCGACGAACAGCCGAAGTATCTGAATTCGCCCGAGACACCGATCTATTCGAAGAGCAACGTGTTGTATCACCTGGACCGCGCCAAGGAGGCGCTGCGGCGCAGCGACTTCGCGGTGCTGGTCGAAGGCTACATGGACGCGATCGCCGTGGCGCGCGCGGGCGTGAGCAACGTCGTGGCGAGCTGCGGCACGAGTCTGGCCGAGCCGCAGGTGAAACTGCTTGGACGCTTCACACGGCGCGTCGTTGTCAACTACGACCCGGATGTGGCCGGGCAGGCGGCGACGGAGCGCTCGCTGGCGGTATTGCTTGAGCAGGGTTTTGACGTCCGCATCCTGGCGCTGCCGGGAAAGGCGGACCCGGACAAATTCATCCGCGAGCAGGGAGCCGAAGCCTACACAAAGATTTTGAAAGAATCGCCGGAGTATGTGGACTACCTGATCGGGCGGGCGCGGCAGATGGATCTCTCGACCGGCGAAGGCAAACTGCGCGCGGTCAATTATTTGCTGCCGTACCTCCAGAAAATCCCGAACAGGCTGCTGCGCTCGGAATGGGCCACGCGGATCGCGCAGAATTTGCGCGTCGAAGAGCCGGTGTTGCGGGAATCCCTGCGAAAGGCCGCAGCGGAGCGGCGCAGCGAAGTGAAGACGCGGCCCGCGCTCGTCGGGCGGCCCTCGCGTCCGGCCGAGCGGCGACTGATCCAGATGCTCGCGGAAGCCGAAGGGTTCCGCATAGATCTGGCGGAGCGGTTGCAGGAGGAGCAGCTGTATCTCGGCCTCGAAACTGAAAAAATCATCGCCGCGCTGATCGTTGCGAATCGCTCCGGCGAGCCGATTGAGATTACCGCGCTCGCCGGGCTGCTCGAGGAGCGCGAGCGGCGGCTGCTGTTCGAGATTCTCTTCGAGAGCGGGATCGAAGCGACGCGGGAAGAAGCGGAAAGCTGCCTCGAAGCGTTACGCCGGCGGCGCTTCGAGCAGGAACTGGCGGAGCTGCAGCGGCAAATCGAGGCGAATCCGGGCGGGCCCGAAGTGCGTGTGCTGCTTGAGAAGAAGCAGGCGCTCCTGCGACAGGCGAGCGCAGCGGGGTGACGCCGCGAAGAAAGAAGTGATTGACGGAAATAGACTTAGACGTGTAACGTAATTGGGTTTCCCGAGTAACGGTTGCGCTGGCGGATGCATCTATTACTCCAGGGAAGGCAGTGGCCTCGCCGGCAGCTGGGCAGGCAGGCGTTTTACCGAGGGCAGGGGACACAGGTGCGGTGCGGCGGATTCGCCGGACGGGCAGCGGCACTGAAGGATTCACACGACAAAAGATTGCTGTGCGGGGAAAATATCCCGCTTGTGCTGCGCTCCGGTACGCCCCTGCCCGAATGAAAATCATGCCTATCCTGGCGCCCGGAAGCCGACGGGCAGCCGGAGTGAGTTTGGGAGGAGTTTGTGGCCGTAGCTCTTGAAGAAAAATATGATGCGGTACGGCAGCTCATTGCCATGGGCAAGGAGCGCGGGTACCTACTCTACGACGAAGTGAACGATACACTTCCTGCCGAAGTCCATTCCTCGGAAGAGATTGACGATCTTCTCTCCACGTTTGAGCGCTACGGAATCGACATCTACGAAGACGCTGCGACGGCCAAGGCCGCGCGGGCGACGCTCGAGCTCGCCGAGCCTGGCGCCGAAGCCGAAACCAAAGAAGAACTTCACCCCGAAGAATCCGAACTCGATTTGACGCCCGGCGCGCTCGAGAAGACGAACGATCCGGTGCGCATGTACCTGCGCGAGATGGGCACGGTGCCGCTGCTGACGCGAGAGGGCGAAGTCACCATCGCGAAGCGCATCGAGCGCGGGCAGCTGGTGGTGATGAAGGCCATCACGCGCTCGCCGATCGTGATCAAGGAGCTCATCGCCGTCGGCGACGATCTGCGCAAAGGCGCGCGGTCGATCAAAGAGATCGTGCAGTTCGACGATGAAGAGCTGACCGAAGAAAAGATCGCCAACAAGACGAAGCAGACGCTCAAACACCTCGACAAGATTGCGAAGCTTTACGACACGGCGCTGAAGCAAGCGGTGAAAATCGGGAAGACGCCGAAGTCCAAAAAGCGGCCGTGGGTGCGGGCGAAGTGGAACCTGGCGAGGACGCGCGTCGAGATTTCGCTGGCGATGCGCGATTTGGACTTCAATCCCTTCGAGAAGAAACGGTTGATCGAAAAGATGCGGAGCACAGTCGAGCGGCTGCAGTCGCTCGAGCGCGAGGCCGGACGCCTCGAGCGGCGCGTGGACATGTCCAAGGGCGAAACCGCGTCGGATGCGCGCAAGGAATTGCGCTCGCGCCGGTCCGAGTTGAGAGACATCGAAGAGGCGAGCGAAGTCGGATTGACCGAGCTGAAGCGCACGCTGACGTTCATTCATCGCGGCGAAGCCGAGGCCGAGCAGGCGAAGAAGGAATTGATCGAGGCAAACCTCCGCCTGGTCGTGTCCATCGCGAAGAAATATACGAACCGCGGCCTGCAATTTCTCGACCTGATCCAGGAAGGCAACATCGGTTTGATGAAGGCGGTGGACAAGTTCGAGTGGCGCCGCGGCTACAAGTTTTCGACGTACGCGACGTGGTGGATCCGGCAGGCCATTACGCGCGCGATCGCCGATCAGGCACGCACCATCCGCAGCCCCGTGCACATGATCGAGACAATCAACAAGCTGGTGCGCACGAGCCGCCAGCTCG
>JBGOWC010000334.1:0-3022 GCA_041478415.1 Terriglobia bacterium | reverse complement strand
CGCGCTCAAGACGCCGCCCGACCTCGAGGACCCAGTCGCAGGCTTCGAGCCCCGCCTCGGCCTGCTGGCCCTCGCGCAGGGCAATGCCCTGCGCCGCGAAATATTCCGTGATCGCGCAAGTTGACAGCGGGGCGAGCTCTTCGGCGAGCTCATCGCCGCGCAGCGCAACAAAAACTTCCTTGAGCGCGCCGCCATCCTTAACCACGCGATGCACGGGCAGCGCATCCACCAGCTCGTTCGAGAACAGGCATCCCGCCGGAATCTTCAGGGGGATCTCGACGGACGTCTCGCAGCGCTTGGCGGCGATATGGGGTGCGAGGCGCTCCGCCGCTTGTTCCCTCCGCCCTGGTGAGCGTTCGACGGCCACGTAGCGCAGCGCGCTAAAAAACGCCGGCAGTCGTGTTTCGGCAAAATCCAAAATCTGCGCCGCCAGGCGGCCGACTCCGGCGCCCGCCTCGACGAGCCGGAATTCCGCGGGCCGGTCCAGGCGCTCCCACATTTCCGCGAACTGGCGCGCCAGCAGACGCCCGAAAATCGGGTGCACGTCAACGCTGGTGTAGTAATCGCAGAAGCGCCGCGTTTCGGCCCTGCTGTAATAGCCGTGCGCCGGATGGTAGAGGCACTCGCGCATGTAGTCGGCGAAAGTCATTGGACCGTGCCGCCGGATGCGATCGGCAAGCAGGGAGGCGAGGGGAGTTTGGCGGCGGGCTTCGGCCACGGTGAATCAGTCCCGGTGCTGCGGGTTGCGCGTGAAGAGTTCGATCACGTAGTCGTGCAGGCAGTCATAAAGCTGTTTCTGGAACGACCAGGGAAATTGCGCTTGTTCCAGCTCTCGCGGACGAAGCAGAAAACGATACGGTTCGAGTGCGGGCTCTCGCGGCGAGTAGCGAATCTCCACCACGATTCCCTCGTCGGAAGGCAGCGCATCAAAACAAAACAGCGGATGCTCGTACCGCGCGAGCTCCAGACGAACCTGTTCGACGCCGCTCATCCCCGGCCCGCTCCCGCCGCGGACTCCGCGCGGAGCCGCTGCCAGGTTTTTGCGAAGACGCTTCGCGCATCTTCCTCGAAGAGCACGAAGTAGATCGTCTCGATGGAAGTTTCTCCCGCGAGGTGTTGCACCGCTTCCCTCAGCATGATTTCCGCGCACTCACCGAGCGGGAACCCGGCAATCCCCGTGCCGACCGCGGGAAAGGCGATGGCCTTGAGGTTTTTCTCCGCGGCGATCCGCAGCGAGTGCGCGGTCGAGCGCCGCAGCGCTTCCGCGCTCGTCCTTCCGCCAAGCGGCATGCTCGCCGCGTGAATCACGAATCGCGCCTTCAGCTTGCCCCCGCCGGTGATGGCCGCGCCCCCGACCGGAATGCTGCCGATCTCGTTGCACTCGCGCTGGATTTCGTCGCCGCCCTTGCGGCGGATCGCTCCCGCAACGCCGCCGCCGAGAAGCAAATCGTTGTTCGCCGCATTGACGATGGCGTCCGTTTCCATTTCCGTCAGGTCGCCCTGCAGGATCACGATGCGCTCTGGTGTTTTCGTCATGAATGGCTCGCGGAGCGAACTCTCCGAATCGCTCAGCCCTTTGTCTCGGCTGCTTTCTGCTGCGGGTACTCGTACACTCCCCGGCCGGACTTGCGGCCCAGCCGTCCCGCCTTCACGTATTGGCGAAGGAGCGGATTCGGCCGGTATTTTTCACCGAGCGTCTGATGAAGATATTCGAGGATGCTGAGCCGCACATCGAGGCCGACGAGATCCACCAGCTCGAAAGGCCCCATCGGGTGGTTCAACCCGAGCTTGAGCGCCTTGTCAATGTCCCCGGCGGAAGCAATCCCGGCCTCGAGCATGGCAAACGCTTCGTTGCCGATGAGCGCGTTCACGCGGCTGGTGATAAACCCCGGCGATTCCTTCACCACGACGACTTCCTTGCCCATGCGCCGGCCCACTTCACGGCAGACGGCGATCGTCTCGTCCGAAGTTTCCAGCGCGCGCACGACTTCGAGCAACTTCATTTTCGGCACGGGGTTGAAGAAGTGCATTCCGACGCACAGCTCGGGGCGAAACGTAATGGCCGCCATCTCCGTAATCGAGAGTGAAGAAGTGTTGCTCGCGAGCACGGCGCGCGGCTTCGCGAACTTGTCGAAGAGCGTGTAGATCTCGAGTTTCAGCTCCATCTCTTCCGGCACGGCCTCGATGAGCAGGTCGGCTTCGCGGCAGGCGTCTTCGACCGAGCGGGCCGTCTGGATGTTGCGCATCGCCTCTTCGCGGACTTTCGCTTCGACCTTTCCGCGCGCCACGCCTTCGTCGAACGACTGCTGAATCCACGCGAGGCCCTGCGTCAGCATTTCCGGCGAAACGTCTTCGAGGATGGTGCGATACCCGCCGAACGCCGCGGCGTAGGCGATGCCGCGCCCCATCGTTCCTGCGCCGATCACCGCGATGGTTTGCACATCCATCCGAGTCTCCTGGGATTGACTTGCGAGTCGTTTATTTAGCGCGCTTGCCACGCCGGGGCGCGCTTTTCCAGGAATGCCCGCACGCCTTCTTGCGCGTCCTTCGTGCGAATCAGTTCGTTGAGATAGATGTGCTCGACTTCATCGAGCTGATGCTCGAACGCATCGGCATGCAAACGCCAGAGCGTGCGGCGCGTCAGGCGCAAGACGTCCGCGCTCAATTTCCGCAACTCGCACAGCAACTCGTCCACGCCGGTTGTGAGCCGGCCATCCGCAACAAGGCGTGACACAAGGCCAAGGCGTTGCGCCTCGCTTGCGGAAATCGTGCGGCCGGACAAAATCAGGTCCGCCGCCGCGCGCATGCCCGCCAGCCGCGGCAGCGTGAGCATGGCCACCGGTGGAAAGCAGCCCAGTTTGATCTCCGGTTGGCCGAATTGCGCGGATTCCTCGGCGATGACAAAATCGCAGAAGGTCGCCAGCTCCATCCCGCCGCCGAGGCAAAGCCCGTGAACTGCAGCGATGGTTACGCACTCTGCTCGCGCTAGCCGCCGGAAGATCGCATGAAATGCCGCGAGCAT
>JBGOWC010000346.1:0-2773 GCA_041478415.1 Terriglobia bacterium | reverse complement strand
TGGCTCGACGAGGTAAGGCAACTCCTGGCTTCAGGTCTACCCGAGGACGCCAAGCCTTTCGACTTCATCGGTTATCGCGAACTGCGCGCCCATCTGCGCGAGGAGATCACACTCGACGAGGTGCGGGGAGCCATCGCACAGGCCACCCGGCGTTACGCGAAGAGGCAGCTCACCTGGTTTCGCAAAGAGGCGAACGTGATCTGGATTGAAGGCTTCGGCGATGAAACCCACGTGCGGGAAGAAGCGTTCCGCCATCTCGAAACTCTCGGGATTTCCCCGGTGCCTCGCGGCTCCAACGCTGGAAGCGTATAATAGCGAGAGTGGAGAGAACGCCTCTCAGGACAGCAGCCCTTTCGAGATGACGGCACGGCTTCCCGCAAGATGAAAACCCAACACGAAATCACTGTCTCCGAGCGCGCCTTGCTCGTTGGTGTCGGGTGGAAGCGCTCGCCACGCTTTCCCGGAATGCCTGCGGGCGAGCCTGAGCGGGAATCCCTCGTCGAACTTGTCGAGCTGGCGCGGAGCGCCGGCGCGGACATTGCCGGAACGGTCTTTCAGATGCGCGATAAGGCTGATCCCGCGACCCTAGTCGGCCGCGGCAAGCTCGATGAAATTCGCGCCGAGGCCACCGCACGCAAGGCGCCCCTCGTCATCTTCGACGGCAATCTCTCGCCCGTCCAACAGCGCAACATCGAGCACGCCACGGAATGCCGTGTGATCGACCGCACGCAGCTCATTCTGGATATCTTTGCCCGGCACGCGCGCAGCCGCGAAGGGCAGTTGCAGGTCGAGCTCGCGCAGCTCAATTATATTCTCCCGCGGCTCACCGGGCGCGGCGCCGCGATGTCCCGACTTGGAGGTAAAAGCGGAGGAGGCGGCGCCGGCGGTGCGGGCGGAGGTGCGGGCCGCATCGGCGTCCGCGGTCCGGGAGAAAAGAAACTCGAGACGGATCGCCGGCGCATTCGCGACCGCGTGCGAAGAATTCAGGCCGGGATTGACGAAGTCCGCAAACAGCGTGCGCTCCGGCGCGAGGCCCGTAACGCCGTGCCGCTGGGCATGATCGCGCTTGTGGGCTACACCAATGCCGGTAAATCCACGCTGTTCAACGCCCTCAGCCGCGCGGAGGTTCTTGTTTCGGCGCGCATGTTCGCGACGCTCGACCCCACCGTGCGCGCGGTTCGCCTGCCTTCGAATCGCCGGGTGCTCGTCTCGGACACGGTCGGATTCATCCGCGATCTTCCCAAGGGGCTGCTGACCGCCTTTCGCGCCACGCTCGAAGAGGTTCAGGAAGCGGCGTTGATCGTTCATGTGAGCGATGTCTCGAATCCGCGTCACGCCGAGCTCGATGCCGAGGTGGACAAAATCCTCAAGGAGCTCGGCGTGGAGGACCGCCCTCGGCTGCGCGTGTTCAATAAGGCGGACCTGCTCACGCCCGAGCAGGTGGCGCCGCTCGTTCATCCGTACGCGATGGGCGCCGCAATGGACGGCGGGCCGGTGCTGGTCTCCGCGCGCACCGGGGAAGGACTCGACGAACTTCTGCGGCGGATGGACCTCGCGATGCCGTCGGATCCCGTGGTCAAGCTTTCGTTGCGCCTGCCGCTTGCCGAAGGACGCACGCTGGCGCTCGTTCACGCACTCGGGCGTGTGCTTCATTCCGATGTCGAAGATTCGCACATGAGGCTTGAAGCGGAGGTTCCGGTTTCGGTCGCCCGGCGCCTGCGGCTTGCGGATTTCGCGGTTCCGGGAACATCCCGGCCGCCCAGTTCGTAAATGAGAGTGAGGGAGGTACCATGGCCGGATTTTTGCTCTGGTGCATTCTTTTTGTTCTTTGTTGGCCGCTCGCGCTCTTGGCTCTGGTTTTGTATCCGATCGTTTGGCTGCTGACCCTTCCGTTCCGCCTCGTGGGCATCGCCGTCCACAGCGTTTTCGCCCTCCTGGGGGCAATTCTGTTCTTGCCAACGCGCCTCTTGCGCGGGCCGCGCGCGGTTTGAGAGCTAGCTGGAGTACCGTCAGAGTAAACAGAGAGCTTTTCGGTGACTTCGGGACCATCTGACGGGCAGAAACCCCCTGATTTCGGGGCTTTTCCGTTGCCTCCAAATGTGGAAAAGATTGTGGAAATCGAAGTAAGCGATTCGTCTTTTTGCGCTTTTCGGCTTCTTCTTCTTCCTCCTCGGGGTTAGAGAGATCCCCATAAGCCATCTTTATTCAATAAGTTACGATGCAGTTGCGGGCCATGGGAGGCGGAATTCGAGGTCTTTTCCGCTCCATGAATGCCGGACCATTTTACACAGGTCCGCGGGCAAATGTTACGAAAGAGTACAGCTGAGCCTGTCCGCGCGCTCGGCTGGAGGATTGATGCAAGAGTACCCGGCGTGTTTCTTCAACGGGGAGGAGCAGGCGTTGACGAGGGAGGGCCCGAAGTCTATAGTGAAGCCCGAGTTGGTGGAGGCCACAGGGGCGGCATCTCCGCCGGCCGCACGGCCATGAACTTTCCCAATACGCTTACGCTTCTGCGCATTTTTTTCGTCCCTGTCCTCATTGTTGTTCTACTCACACGCAGTCCGAATCTCGAGTTATGGGGTGTTCCGGTTCATTTTGAGGTCTGGGGTGTCCTGGTCCTGCTCATGGCGGCGGCGACGGACTGGGCCGACGGCTACTTCGCGCGCCGGCAGCTTCAGGTGACTACGCTCGGAATTCTGCTCGACCCCATCGCCGATAAGCTGCTGATCTGCGCGGCTTTTGTCTCGTTGGTGGATATGCACCTCGTGCCCGC
>JBGOWC010000247.1:0-3957 GCA_041478415.1 Terriglobia bacterium | reverse complement strand
TCGCGGATGATCTCCTGCAAATCCTTGACCGTCAGGGGGTCAATCCCGGAGAAGGGCTCGTCGAGAAGGATGAACGCCGGCTGCAACGTGAGCGAGCGCGCAATCTCGAGCCTGCGTCTCTCCCCGCCCGATAACGAATAGGCTTTGTTGTATCGCACCGTCTCCAACCCCATTTGCACCAGCAATTCCTCCAGCCGGTCGGTCTGCTGCGCGGGCGTCAGCGGCAACGTCTCCAGAACCGCGAGCAGATTCTCTTCGCAGGTCAATTGGCGGAAGACCGAGGGTTCCTGCGGGAGGTAGCTGATTCCGCTGCGGGCCCGGAGGTACATCGGGAGATCCGTGATTTCGTCGCCGTTCAGCAAAACACGGCCGGAGTCGGGCCGGGCAAGACCTACGAGGATATAAAAGGTGGTGGTTTTTCCCGCGCCGTTGGGCCCCAGGAGTCCGACTACCTCTCCTTGTCCGATCTCCAACTCAACGTCGTCAACGACCTTCCGTCCGCGATAGGTCTTACTGATCTCAACGGCCTGAAGCTTGAGCATTCCTCGTCACGTGTGACCACGAAAGGGCCACGTCATTTCTCGACTCGGTGTCTCGTCAACGTTCGCGAACCATTTTCAGAGTCCACGATGATCGTATCATTCGCTAAAAAGAAGGTCAATTGACGCCCCGTCGTAGCGCCGTTTTCGGCGTCAGAAAGCGTCGGAGTTCCGCCCGACAAGACAAATTTCCCTTCGGTTGCGACGTATTCGCCGCGTTCCGCGCTGCCCCGCCGGCCGCCCTGCCGCAGCGTTACTCCACCCGTCCCCACTGCGCGACTGAGTTGTTGCGCGCCACCGCTCCCGGTTCGCGCAAAGTGCAAGTCCAGCGAGCCTGCGCGAATCTCCTCCGTTTCGGATTTGGCGATCACGTTGCGCTCGAGATGTGCGCGGCCCTCGCCCTCCCGGTAGGTGAGCGTTTCCGATTGCATCCTCCAGAGAACAGGCTTGGCGGGCGCTGGTTCTTGCGCGTGGGCCGTTTGCGATCCGCCGTGGGAAAATGCGGCCTGCGGAAAAACCGCGCGAACTCCTCCGCCTGCGTTTAACACGCGCGCATTTCGCAACACCTCGATGGTCTCGGCTTCGAGAGCGGAATCGCCCTGCCAAAGCCGGGCATGACCCGAGTACAGTGCGCGCCCCGTTTGCGCGTTGGCCACGAGCGCGTCAGCCGCGAGCGTTGCGGGCTGCGGCGCCAGATGCACGGAACTCTGGCGGGGCGAGAGGTCCGTCGAGCGCACTCCGCCTTCTGCGCGAATGTCGCCCGTGGACTGGAAGAAAGTGATGCGCTGCGCCTGCGTTTCCGCGACCGTGTCGCGGACGTGCGCGGCGCCGCTCAAGACAGCGGTCTGGTCCGCGCGGCGGAACGCCGCGTGCTCCCCATGCGCCGTTCGTTCCCCTTCGCGAATCTGCACATCACCCTGCAGGTCAAGCTGCGCCCACACGCCACCCGGCGATAGCTGGGTAACCCCGCTCCGAGCCGTCGCCGTCTGCACGGGCCGCCCGGGAAGCGTTCGCTGCGTCTGCACTTTTCCCGTGGCTTCCAGCCGCTCGGCGCGGCCGCTCGCGCCAAACGCGAGCACAAGCTGATCCGCCTCAAGCCGCGACTTAGGCAACTGTTCGCCTACATGCGCGGGCCGCTCAGTCCATTCGATCGATCCGGCACCCAGCGTCTCCGCGCGCTGCGGCCGGCTCGATACGCCTTTTCCGCCCTCCGTATAGAGAATTTTCAGGGCCGACGTCTGAAGCGTCCGGCGCTCGGCCGTTTTCGATGCGCTCGTCTCGATCGAAACTCCGCCGCTGAGGGTGAGTTCGCGCGGCTGGCCCACGCGCGGCCAGAAACTCAGTTCCATTCGTTCGGCTTGAAAGGCCTGTTCCTCCGCCGCTCCATGCGCCGAGCCGCGCATCGCACCCGATGCTTCCATCTTCTCGACCCAGCCCGCCGAGGAAAACCGCGCCACAAGCGAATCCGCCGACAAGGTCATTACTCCGCCCGGCCTCTCGGCACGCACCTCCGGCCGATCGCTCCCCGTTCCCCTCAAAGCAATCAGCTTTTCCGCCCGGAATCTTCCGTCCAGAACGAGTTGGAATTCACCGGCAATGAGCCGCTGGGTTTGCGTCTCCGCCACGGCGCTGCCGAAAAGGCGCATGGTGCGCGAGTCGCGGAGAAACTCAAGGCTCTGGCCATGAATCTTGATCTCGTTCGTTGGAGGTGGCACCGATGATTTCGCCGCGCCTACGGCCGGTGAATGCAGCGTGAGGCGCACGTCCCGTTCCATGCGCATGACGCCTTCTTCCGAACGGTAGAGCACGCCCTGCGCGCTTCCTTCACCGTCGGGGAATGCGAACCGCACCGGCTGATCGGTTTTTGCAATTCCGGATTCGCGATCGAAGGTGACATCTCGCGTTTCGACGTGAACCGCGCGCCCGGGGCCTGCATCCGGTGCATGCCGATCTCGATCCGCGTCGGCCGCGCTCTCCAGATCCATCTGCACGTCGCCCGAGCAAACGATGCGTCCGCTCTCCTTTGAGTAGCGGCAGCTCTGTGTGTGAATCGAGTCGTGCCGGTCGCCCTTGCGTCCGAAAAGAGTGATCTTCACGTCCTCGAGCAGATCTTCGCCGTTGCCTCTGAATTCAGTCGAACGCGAAGCTTCCACGGTAAAGAGAGTTTGGTTCTTTTCAACCTTTGAAAATTTCAAGGCACTCGATTGTTTCTCGACGGTGGGCGGCGCGGGCGGCGGGGCGCTTCTCCGCTGCCGCATGGCCACCCACCCGCGTTCGAAATACACACCCAGGGTGATTGCGACCAGAACGCCGGCCACGCCGGCGGACCAGCGCGCATAACGCGCCGCTTCCGTTCTTCGCATTTCAGCTTGAGTATAGGAGAGTGAAGGAAGCCTTACAACGCGCGGCCATCGCCGGCGAGGTTCACTTTATTCCCGTGGGAAAATCTTCCTGCCTGGAGGAGGGGGTCCTGCTTTCCATCTTCTCGTCCCGCATCAAGGGCCGTTGCTCAACCGCCACTGGGGCCACTGACTCCTCTTCTTTCAAAATCCCAACGTTTGCCGCGGCCACGTCGTCGCGATTGGTATTCTTTACCTGGTACATGGCCTCGTCGGCGAGGTGCATGACCCCTTCCTTCGTGCGTGAATCCATCGGATAGGCGGCCACGCCGAGGCTGGCTGTAATGTGGATGTTCAGTCCTTCCTTAACCAGCCAGGTCGTTTCCCGGACCAGCTTGTGCAGGCGCCGGGCGACGTTCAGCGCGTTCCCCTTGGAGGTCTGCGGAAGGAGAATGACGAACTCGTCGCCGCCATACCGAAACGCGAAGTCAATGAGGCGGCAGTGTACCTTGAATGCTTCGCCGATCTCCGCCAGCAAACGCGACCCGATCAGGTGTCCGTGTGTGTCGTTCACCTGCTTGAAATGATCGAGGTCAATGAAGAGGAGCGAGAATTCGTAGTTGTACCGGCGCGAGCGGTAGATCTCCGTATCGAGAATAAAACTCATGTGCCGCGCGTTGAAGAGGCTGGTGCAGTCGTCCTTGATCGTCAGCTCGTGAATCCGCTTTACGTGGCGCGCATTCTCGAGCGCGATGGCGGCAAAATCCGCGAGGGCTTCGAGCAGTTTCAGGTCGCGCTGCTGGAATCCTTCCGTGCCGACCAGGTTGATCAGCTCGATTACGCCGAGGCAGGTGTCGCGGAACTTCACCGGCACGGCGACAATCGAGCGAGTCTCGATCTTGGTCTTCTCATCCACCTGGGCGAAGAACCGCGTGTCCTTGGAGACGTCCGGAACGATCACCGCCTCGCCGTGCTGCGCGACCCATCCGGCGATTCCCTGACCCATCTGGATGCGCACGTCTTTCAGCGCCTGGGACGCTTTCCCCACCGCCAGCTCGAAGTACAATTCCTGTTTGCTC
>JBGOWC010000269.1:0-3696 GCA_041478415.1 Terriglobia bacterium | reverse complement strand
GTCATCGGGGGAAAGAATTCGGCAGCGGAGGCGGCGCTGGATCTCTTTCGCAACGGCGCCCGGGTTACGCTCATTCATCGCAAGGCGGAACTCGGCGCGACGATCAAATACTGGGTTCGGCCGGACATTGAAAACCGCATCAAGGCAGGAGAAATCCGCGCGCTTTTGAATGCGCGCCTTATAGTCATCGCGCGAGACCACGTGGTTGTGCGGAACGGCAGCGGGGGCGAACAAATCGTGCCGGCGCGGCAAGTGTTTGCGCTGACGGGTTATCATCCCGACTACGATTTCCTCGAAAAGCTTGGTGTGCAGCTCGATCCCGTGTCGCGAAAGCCGGCGTTGAATCCGCACACGCTGGAAAGCAATGTCGCTGGGGTTCATCTGGCTGGCGTGGTGATCGGCGGAAACAAGACCGGAGAAATCTTCATCGAAAACGGCCGTTTCCACGGAAAACAGATCGTGGACGCGCTGAAGTAGCCCGATTTGCTGCTCCGTGGCCCCTTTGCTAGACTGGAAACCTCATGGCATCCGTGCTCCGCGAAGCAGGCGAGACATTTACGGCGCTGGTGAAGGGTTTCAGCGTTACCTTCCGCAACATGCTGCGGAAGACCGTCACCGAGAACTACCCGCACGAGCCGGTGCATTTCCAGGCGCGCTACCGCGGCATCCATGTCCTACATCGGGATGAGAGCGGCCTCGAAAAATGCGTCGGATGTTTTCTCTGTGCCGCGGCCTGCCCGGCGAATTGCATTTACATCGAAGCGGCAGAAAATACGGAGGCTCAACGCATTTCCGCCGGCGAGCGCTACGCCAAGATCTACAACATCGATTATTCGCGCTGTATTTTCTGCGGTTATTGCGTGGAAGCATGTCCCACCGACGCGATTACGCACGGGCACGGTTTTGAGCTGGCGACCTACGACATCAACTCACTGATCTACCGCAAGGAAAAGCTCCTCGAAAAAGATACCGGCGCGCAGCGCGCTGGCGCTTAGCCTGGGTTAACCGGGTAACGCCGGGAAACACTCCTGCAGCGGTGTTTTCGTCTGCTTTGGCCCCCTCCTTCGTTTATCCGCTCCTTCGTTGTGTCCTCTAAATAATATACAGAGTTCAACACATAAGTGTTCCAACGGGGAACGGGCAGGTGGCTGTGGATTGTGTGAAGACATGGCGAACCATTGCTGTAAAGAGCGCGGCCGCAGACACGATCGCGGGGCGCTGCGAGGGGCGCACCCGGAGCGCACTTTCGCAGACACACGTCGGAGCATGATGGACGTACAAGCGCGCATCGAACTTGCCGGCCGCGGCGGGGAAAATACGCTCCGAACGCCGCGGGCAGCTTTACGAAGGGCCGGAGCGAATATGATTTTCCGCAAGAACATTATCGGACGCAGTTGTGTGCGATGCGACGGCAGCCGGCGCACCGCCGATCGCCGCCGGTGCACGCGCCGAGCGATCTCGCTGCTCGATCAACCACCGCGCCAGCAGTGCGCAGGCGTTCTCTTCCATCCATTGATCCAGAAGACGGCCGATCTCCTTGCGAAGATTGGCGGCGTGATTCAACCGCGAGAGTTCGTAACTCTGCAGCGTGAAGGGCGAAGCAGAGAACAGAAACTCCCACGGTGGCTGAGTGGTATGAGTGATCACTGGGGCCTCCTGAGGGGGAATCGGCACCTACCATAGCCTAGTAGTAATATACGTCATAGGTAAGACAGTGAAAAGACCTGTGGAAAAGTGTGGAAAAGTCGGAGCGCCCTGGGAGCGGCATAGCCCAGCCCCGAAGACGTCCGTGCCGCCGGGATGGCTCGCGTGCAGCGCGTGCGCCGGAGATTACGAAGATCCGGACCGGACCGCGCCACCAAGCCCGGACGAGGACGAAGGGCTCCGCGAAGGGGGGGATGTGCAGCGGACGATGAGGCCGTTTGCCGGAGAGGCAACCATGACTCTGCTGAGGCGATGCGCGAATCGTAAGCCGAAGAGGCGCTGGCGGAGGCTGCCGACCCAGCGGGAGATCCTGCGCGGCGTGATGCTCTCGGCGGGATGGCTCACGCTCGAAGAGCTTTCGCGGATCACGCGCTTCGGCGAAGCCAGCATCTCGGCTCAACTGCGGCACCTGCGCAAGCGCCGGTACGGCTCATTCGTTGTCGAGAAGCGCCAGCGGCGGGGAACTCCGAGCAGCCGCGCGGAGCAAGCGCGCGCTCCCTGGGAATACCGCGTGCGCAGAAAATAGAGCGGCGAGATTAGAAGTAGGAAGAAAGCCGGGCGGCGGAGGAAAACATGGGCGTGAAGCCGGAGTTCGCGTTCGATGTCTGCTTCGAGGTGTACCGCGGCGCGCGCGAAGTGCTGGAAACCAAGCGCGGCATTTCCGCGCTCGATTGGCAGGACACCGCAAAATTCCTCTGGAAGCCGGACATCCGGCCTCGTCTGAACGAATTTGTTGCGGACTTCGCGCTCGCGGGCCAGGCCGCGCTCGACGGGCCGGAGTGGGCGTCGCGGCTCGTGCTCTTTCGCGTGTTCTACCTTGGTCTTGCCCCGTACGAGCGCGCGCGGCCGTTTCTCGGCCTCAGCGAAATGGGCTGGACGAACTGGACCGAAGAGATTCGCCGCCGCTGCGGGAAAGAGTTGCTGCGCCGCAAAATGTTTCCACCGCGGCGGTATTTCCAAGAGACGAGTTAAAGTCTCACGGAAACCGCTTCTCGCAGAAAAGTAAAATTATTTGTGGGTGTCGCTCGGGCGTGGTGCCCTAAAATCGGACGGCATGCTAGTATTTTCTCGCCAGCGAGGATTTGTTTAATGTCACTTTTTCTTGCGTCGCGGCAGGTTCCTATTTTTTAGATTTTCACACTACGATAGCAGCTCAGCCGCAAAAGGACGGCGTTTGAGCGGCAGGCTGGCGTAGAATTGGAGACCCCAAATCCAACTCGCAAGAATGGGACCGAGTATTGCTGCAGATGGAGATCGTGCATGAGCGGAAGGCTGGTTCAGCAATCGTTACTGCTGGCGGTTTTGGTGGGCTGCGCCGCAATTGGCCGTTTGTCTGCCCAGAATCTGCCGGAGATCGTCTGCAACGACAAACGCTCTCCCGCAGGTGAACTTCGCAACGGCGTGCTCACTGTTCATTTGGAGATCGGGCAGGGTAATTGGCACCCCGAGGGCGAACAAGGGGAAGTCATTCCCATTTATGCTTTCGGCGAAGCCGGCAAGCCGCTGCAGGCTCCGGGCCCACTGATCCGGGCGCCCCAAGGGACCGAGGTCGCCGCCACCGTGCACAACGGGCTGCCGATGGCTGTCATAGTGCGCGGCTTGCACGAGAGGCCGGGCAAAGCGGGCGATGCGATCACGCTGCAGCCCGGCGCTACGCAGGACGTGCGCTTCCAGGCCGGCGCCCCGGGCACCTACTATTATTGGGCCACTACGACTGAGGTGACCTCAATTTCCAGGTGGACGCCTGTCGAGACGGAGCTGGCCGGTGCGCTCGTCGTAGACCCGCCGGGCGCTACCGCCGACGATCGAGTGTTCGTCATTGGAGAGCGCGTGGGAACCGGCATCCGTGCCATATTCACGATCAATGGCAAGTCCTGGCCGTACACCGAACGCTTCACCTTCACCCAGGGCGACACAGCACACTGGCGCTGGGTGAACACCAGCATCGGTCCTCATGCCATGCACATGCACGGTTTCTACTATCACGTGGAT
>JBGOWC010000045.1:0-9350 GCA_041478415.1 Terriglobia bacterium | reverse complement strand
GATGTCGCGAGCGCGGCCAGTAGGAAAAAGAGGAGGGCATTCGAAGGAATGTGCAGATTGAAGTCCACCAGGCTGTGCACGAGCAGCCCCACGCAGCCGGCCAGACCGCCTGTCTGAAGGGCCGCGGCGGCGGCATCCGGCTTCAGGATCCGGTTCAGCCCTTGAAGAACCAGGAGCAGAAGAAACCACGCGCAACACAATCCTCCGGCAATTCCGGTTTCCGCCAGCGCTTCCAGGTAATCGTTGTGCGCGTGATTGACGATCTTCCCGTCGTACAACGTTTCGTACCTGGGGTAGACACTCTGAAAAGTTCCGAGGCCGGTGCCGAACCCGGGATGATCGAGAAAAATATGCCAGGTATCCCGCGCCATCGAAAATCGCTTGCTGGAGGTCGCTTCGAGCGGCTGCAACGACGCGAAGCGGTCTAGCGCTTCGCGGACACCCAGCCAGGACACCAGCAGCAACGCCACCAAGAGCAGGACGCCGCCGGCCAGCGCATGTTTGCCGCCGCTTCGCCGCAGCCCCAGTAGCAGCGCGAGAAAAATCATTTCGACCAGAAAACCAATGATCCCGCCGCGCGACGCTGACAAAAGAAGCGCGACGATGGGCAGAACAGTGAAGAGCCCCACCACTATCCATCGCTCGCGGCGCACCTTTCCGAAGACCAGGGGCGCGAGTCCGATGGGAATCACCAGCTCCATCAACCCTGCGAAATGATTCCGGTTCACAAACGGTCCAAAAGGAATTCCTCCATAACGCATCTCCCGGAACCAGTAGAGTTTCCCGTTGAACGTAAAGTGCTGGAGGATACCGAAGACGGCTACGACAAATCCCAGCGTCATCAGAAACCACACGAATCCGCGCCAGTCTTCGAGTGTGCGGTAGGCTTGCCCCGCGAGGAAAAGGAGAATAACGTAGGCGGCCAGAAGCTGCAGATCCATTCGCGTCACATAGGCGTACAGCGTCCCGCGAAGAAGCAACTGCCCCAGAGCCACCGCCGAGAAGCAGGCGAGTGGCAGCAGCAGTGCCGGGAAGCGCAAAACTTCTTCTTCGCGGAGAACGGCGTAGATCGCCCAACCCACTAGAATCGCCGCGGCGCCGATCTCAAGGACGGCCGTAGCCCAGTCTTCCACCGCCCCGTGCGTCGCCACGGCAAATGCCACAAGAAAACAGATGCCGGCGCGGAGGAACCTCACGGCTGGTCCTTCCCCGCTGGCCGGGCCCGATGAGCCGGGCGGGCCGCCGCGGGTGCCGTCGTCTCTGGTATCAGCGTCACATCATCCACCCATACGGTTCCAGCAATCTGGTTGTCGAGCTTCCCGCTCGGCGCGCGCGTGAGGCATGCCTGAACCAGATGCACGTCTTTCGCCGGTGTCCAGCTAAGGCTCAGCATGGTCCAGGATTCCGTGCCACGAAGTTCGGAGGTTACTGTCGGAGACTTTTCTCGCGATTCGGGAGTCAGCAGGCGAAAATGGATTCCCCGGTCCGTCGTGACCGCGTCAGTCCGAACCCACGCGGAGAACTGATACGGCGTTCCCGGTTCGACCCCTGCGATCTGGCAAACATGCTCGAAATGGATGTTTTGCGAGCCGTCGAAATGGACGCGCAGGGAACGAGAGCCCGAGCGTTTCACGGTCGTATCAAATCCGATCTGAGCTCCGCGGACGGGCTGGACGCGCCAGGAGAATCCGCCGTCCGTCACATCCGTTTCGAAGCCGCCGTCCCAGAGGAGTGAGGCCGCCGGGTCATCCGGCCTTGCAATTCCTGCGAGGGACAGCGATTGATTCCAGACGTCGCGCGCCGCGGAAATTTGCCGTTTCGCAAGGAGGGCATCGAGGAACGGATAGATTTTCTTGAGCTGCAGTTGCGGATGGAGGGCAGCAAGCCTCGCCCACACCGCCAGCGCCGCGTCCGTCTCCCGCTGCCCTGCCAGGACGGCGATGGCGCTGAGATAAACATCGCGCGAGGCCGGCAGCGCCTGATCGAGAATTGCGTTGATATCCGGATTCGCGCGCCAGCAAACGGAGACGGCCTCCGCCGCGCGGCCGGGCTCTTCCGTTATGCTGCGGAGAATTTCGCCGTACGCCGCGCGCAATTCTCCCTGGCGAATCAGAAAATTTCCGTACCGCCAGGCGGCTTCGGCCGAAATGGGATAGTTCGATTTCGCCTGAAGCAACGCCTCCCGCGCGGACTTCAAATCTCCCTCGGCCTCGTAGGAATCACCCAGGTCCAGCCAGGTGGCCGGCGACCGTGGATCAAGGGAAAGTGAGCGTCGGTAATAGAAAATCGCCTGGGCGGAATCCGGTTGCTCGAGGTTGTATTGCCAATAGTGGCCGAGCACGTACCAGTGCCGCGCGTTGCCGGGTTCGAGCCGCGCGGCTCGCTCGAGGCTGGCCGGCGTTTGTCCGGCCTCCAGATGCTCCGCCCATGCGTTCCGCAGGCTGAAATAGGCCAGGCCCGCGGCGAGAATGCTGGATATTGAGAGTAGGGTCCAGCGCGCGGCCGGACTCGCGAGGCGCAGAATCATCCCGCGCTACTCTGCCTAGACCCGGCCGCGGAGGCAAGAGCAAAGTCCAGGCGCAAATCGTTCGAGGAGGAAGCGATCAAGGCAGGGACAGGAACGGCCGGCTACTTGCCGGTCGTGGCGGAAAATACTTCTTCGCTGCCGCGGCCGCGGCGGCGCACGTCAATTCCCAGGCGCTTGATCTTCTGGTTCAGCGTGGAGAGGGGAATAAGGAAGCGCTCGGAGGCTTCCGTCTGGTTCCAGCCGGTGCGTTCGAGCATGTCCACGATGATGCGCCGCTCGATCTCGTCCATGATTTGGAAGAGCGAGGGCTGCGGGCTGTCCGCTGCGGCCCGCGCGCCTGGTTCCCCGGGGAGCGGAGGCAAAAACTCCGATAGCTGCAGGCGCACGCCGCGGACGATCTCCTTGCTCCGTATGCTCTCCGGAAGCAGATCTACGTCCATTTTTTCCTGCGTCGAGAGAACGACCCCGCGCTCGACGACGTTTTCGAGCTCGCGCACGTTGCCCGGCCAGTCGTAGTCCATCATCAGTTTCATCG
Source organism: Terriglobia bacterium (assembly GCA_041478415.1). Classification (GTDB taxonomy): domain Bacteria; phylum Acidobacteriota; class Terriglobia; order Acidiferrales; family UBA7541; genus Acidiferrum. The sequence goes on along the minus strand of JBGOWC010000045.1, from coordinate 6,288 downwards.
GGCCCTGGCTGAAGTGCCGAAGCGGCTTGTTGTTCTCCAGGCAGTAGCGTTCGAGGAAATGCGCGAGCAGCAGCGGAACGTCTTCGCGGCGGTCGCGCAGCGGCGGCAATTGCAGGTGGATGACGTTCAGGCGGTGATACAAATCTTCGCGGAAGCGTCCATCGCGAACGAGCGTCAGCAGATCCACGTTGGACGCGGCCACGATACGCACATCCACCTTGATCTGCTCCGTCCCGCCGAGGCGCATGAACTCGCGCTCCTGGATGACGCGGAGCAGCTTCGCTTGCGTTTCCGGGCTGATGGTGGCGATTTCATCGAAGAAAATCGTGCCCTGATCGGCGATTTCGAAGAGCCCCTTCTTCGAAGCGACGGCGCTGGTGAAGGCGCCTTTTACGTGGCCGAAGAGCTGCGATTCCAGCAGGTCCACTGGAATCGAGCCGGTATTGACCGGTACGATCGCCTTGTCGGCGCGCGGCGACGCGGAGTGAATGGCCTTGGCGATGAGCTCTTTGCCCGTGCCGCTCTCCCCGGTGATGAGCACGGTCGAGCGCGACGGCGCAACCTGGCTCACCAGATCGAACAGAGCGAGCATCTTTTCGCTCTTCCCGATGATGTTCGGAAAATTGAAGCGTTGCTTCAGCGCGCGTTTGAGCTGCAGGTTTTCTTCGCGGAGATGCCGCGCTTCAACCGCCTGCGCCACCTGCGCCAGCAGCTCATCGTTGGACCACGGCTTGGTGATGTAATCCAGGGCGCCGCTCTTGAATGCCGCGCGCGCCATGTCGATCGAGCCGTATGCGGTGATGAGCACGACCGAGAGATTCGGATCGCGGCGGTGGATTTCGCGCAGCAGGTCGAGCCCGTTGCGACCCGGCAGGCTGACGTCGAGCAGCAATAGGTCGAACGGCTTCTCTTCGAGCTTCGCGAGGCCGGATTCGCCCGTCTCCGCGCTCGACACGCCGTAGCCTTCCGACCTCAGGAGCAGCTCGAGACCTTCGCGGATCTCGCTCTCGTCGTCCACAACCAGGATCGAACCCTTAGGCATGAACCGGTTTCCTCACCGCGGGGAACTCTAGATGGAACGAGGTGCCTTTGCCGGGCGTTGAGCGCACGTCAATTTTTCCTAAATGTTCCTTGATGATCCCGTAGCTCACCGAGAGGCCGAGGCCCGTGCCGCGGCCGTTGCTCTTCGTCGTGAAGAAGGGATCGAAAATCCGGTGGATGTGGTCGCGAGAGATTCCGGCGCCCGTATCGGAAATTTCAATCTCAACGCTGCCGTTGTGCACCTTGGTGCGCACCTCGAGCATGCCTCCCGAGGGCATCGCGTCCTTGGCGTTCAGGAACAAATTCAGAAAAACTTGCTGCAGCTTGTTCGACGAGCCGCGAACCGGCGGCAACAATGCGCCAAGTTGCTTCACCACCTGAACCTGCCCGGTCTTCAACGGGTGCGCGACGAGCGAGAGCGTCTCTTCGACGACGCGGTTGACGTCCACTTCCGCAAATTCACCAGCGCCGGTTCGTGAGAAGTTCAGCAGATTGTTGACGATCTCACTGGCCCGAAAAGTCTGTTTCACGATCTTTTCGATGATGGACTGCCGCGGGTCGCCGTCCGGCATCTGTTTCGCCAGCATCTGGATGTAATTTGAAATCACCGCCAGCGGCGTGTTCACTTCATGGGCCACGCCGGCGGCCAGTAAACCGAGCGACGTGAGCTTTTCCGTCTGCGTCATTTGCTCTTCCATGCGCTCGCGCTGCGTCACGTCATCGAAGAGCAGCAGCCGCCCGATGCGCTCGCCTGACTTGCTCACCAGCGGTGTGATGGAAACGTTTAGCGTAAGCGCGCGCCCGGCGTGTTGCAGCCGGTGCTTGTAGATTCCGCTGACCTGTTCTTCCCCAGCGCGCTCCAGGATTTCTGCCGCAAGCTCGGCGGGTAAAAGCGCCGCGAGCGGCTGCCCGACCGCTTCTTGCCGCGAGACGCCGAAGAGTTGCTCCATCCGCGTGTTCCAGGAATCCACCATGCCTTCCAGGTCCACGGCCAGCACACCGACGTTGAGCGATTCGACGATGTTTTCGCTGAAGTCCTTTAGCCGGGCGATTTCGAGCGCCTTCTGCTCGAGCGAGGTGTAGAGCTGCGAATTATCCAGCGCGATGGCCACGTAACCCGCGATCGTTTCCACCAGCTCCACGTCGTCGCTCGAAAGAAAGTCGCCGTCCACGGTCTTCCCGAGACCCAGCACCGCAACCGTGCGCTCGCGGATGCGGCAGGGGACGTAGTAGTTGAGATCGAGCTGTTCGAGCGAGCGGCGCACCGAGTCGGAAAAGTCGCGCGCGATTCGGGGCGACTCGAAGAAGAGCGCCCCGCGCGCGAACTCGGGCCGGGCCGGCTCGAGAAAGCTGAGGTCCAGCGGCTCGTTCGGGCGGACACCCATCGAGCGCGCGAGACGCATCGCTCCTGGCTGCGCCGGGTCCTCCACAAAAATGGCCAGCCGGTCCACCAACAGCGTTTGCGAGACGCGGTCCATCACCGAGCCCAGCATCGGCTCGAGCCGCACTTCATTCGTCAGTGTGCGGCCGAACTCGATCAGCGTGCGGCGGTAATCGAGCCGGTCACGGTAGAAAAAGCGATCCAGCCGCGACTGCGTCCAATCCCGGAACGGCTGGAAAAGAAACGCCGCGACCACGATGGCGATAATCCCGCCCGCGGGACCCGTCGGCCAGCGCGTATGCAGCAGTTCGCCGATCAGCGCCACGAGAGCAAAATAGACGGCGACTACGCCCGCTGTCGCTGCCGTGTACGCCAGACCGCGTTTGAAGATGATGTCCACGTCCATCAGCCGGTAGCGAATGATGGCGTAGCCAAAGCACAGCGGGATCAGCACCAGGCTCAACACGGAAAACTTCAGCCACGCTGCTCCATCCACGTCGAAGACAAACGGAACGATGTAGAACAGCGTGAAGGGCAGGCTGCCGAGCAGCGCGCCGCCCGTGAGCCATTTCAACTGCTGCCGGAGAACCCCGGCCGGGGCTTCGCGGAAACTGCGGTAGAACACAAAACCGGCGGCCATGAAATAGAGACCGAGATACGTCAGCTCGATTTTGTCCAGCACGAGCCGCGCGCCTAGCCAGGGCACGAATCCAAGTGCGTTGACCGCGACGCTGAAATGCGTGAGGAGCAGCGCGGCCGGGAGCGCGTATACACCCGTCAGCTTCGCCGCGGATCTCCCTGTTCCTTCCGTCCGCTCCGGGAATACCAGCGCGAAGTGCAGGAGCAGCGCGGGCGCCAGCAGCCGCGCCACGATGTTCGACCAATACACCTCCCAGTCGAACGCATCGAGCTTTCCGCTGAAGTGGAACGAATACAAAATGAAGGAGACGAGACAGAAAACGTAGAAATGCACGGCCCGGGGCGCGTTCCAGCGTCGCGCGAAGATAAACAACCCGATGAAGAGATAGAGCAGCCCGACAAGCCGGAGATAATTCTCGATGGAAGCTGGCTTCGCAGCCGGCGCCGTAACCAGCGGCGTCTCAAATTCCTCGCCGTTCCGCGCTACCCGATAGTGAACCTGCGTCCAGAGCCCCGCGCGCCATAGCTTTTTCGTTACCTGGACGGCGCTGCTGACCGGCGCATCATTGATCGCGACCAGGTGGTCACCCGCATGGATCCCCGTTCTGGCGGCTGGCGAATTCGGCGCCACCCTCCAGGCCTGTACGCCGTGCTCCGTGTCCAGCCAGGTCACACCGTCGTCGGGAGTCTCAAACCGTGAGCGCTGGTCGAAATTCAGCAGGGCGAAGATGAACGCCGCCAGCGTGGCTAACGCCAGCACGACCGCTCCGAGACTGACTCGCAGGTTCTGTTTCATAGCCCAGGAGGGACCAGATTACACCCATCCTCTGTCATCGTGGTGCAAGTGATGTTCCATTGTTTTGTAGATGCTACCCAGGAGAACCCTTCTTAATTCAGATACTTGCAGAATAAGCACTGGCGGAGACATGGACAAATCCCATTTTTGGTAGACTCGTTACAACTTTACGAAGCCTCCCTTTCAGGCTTCAGAATTGCACATTCACGCCGCCCCGAAACGTCCGAAATGCTGGAACGAGGACCAGATTGCCGTCGCGGCCGCTCACGGGGACGAATCCCTGCGCCAGGAGGTTTTGGCACTCCGCCAATGCCTCCCAGTGGCCCGGTGCAAACTTCGGTAGCTGTTGGCGGATGCTCACGTGCAGATACGGCCCATTTTGATAAATTGATTCACCATACCTATCCATCCGCGAGACGATGGAGCCACTGATCCATTCGTACCCCGCGCTCACGCGCGTGCCAAGCCGCGGCACCCGCGCCTTCACTCCCGCGTAAGCCGCGTGGCGCTGGCGCGTGTGCAGCCCATCACGGAGGTCCTCTGCGGATACCTCCCCGGGGGCGAGCGCTCCCGCGAATGTGTAGACCGTGGTGAGCTCGACGTTTTCGCTCAACTTCTCGCGTAGCGCAACGCGAGTGCCCCACGAGCTCGATGAACCGCCATCCGTCACAAATCCGTTCGAGAAAAAATCGCGCAGAAAGTCATCACCGACCGGGCTGTTTGCGCGGCCGAACACAGCGACGTGCCGGTTGTCGTCATGGAACGCCGCAACTTCCACACGGCCACGCGTGCCCAGCCTTCGCCGCGCCGAAACTTCTTCATGCCAGCCGCCCTCCAGCACCGGATGCCCGTCGCGCCAGAGAAGCGCCGGAAACGCGTCGAGCTGATTCAATACCGTAACAAGCGCGCCACCGTTGTCGCCCTCTCCGGAATCCGTTAAAGCGGGAGCTCCGGGCTGCGCCGCAAAAATGACGGTCGCGTGCCAGTCCTCGTTAATGCGAACGTCCACTTCCGTTCTCGGACGGAGGGCGGATGCCGACCGGCCCAGGCCAACGAGAACGTACTCCGCGCCGTAGCGCACAATCACGTTTCCGCCGAGGCTCACGGTGCCGCTCTGGTCGAGCCGCACGCCGCGGAATGTCGGGCCGTCAAAACCGAGCTTCGCTTGGCGCAGCACCATCGTAGTCCTCGGCCCCGCATCGAACGAACCCGAGGGCACCCAGATCGTGGCGATTCCTCCGGCTGGCGCGCGTTCGTAGCTCATCTGCCCCGCAAGCAGCAGCCGGCCGACGGCGCCGATTCTCTGGTCATAGGCGAACGCCGTGCCCGCGGCATCGGCAAGATTGGAAACGGAGCCGGGGCGCCGCGAACCGCTGGTCAGCTCCAGGCGCGCGTGGGGCCGCGCGCTCGAATTCGAATCCGCCGTGGCGAGGTTCGCCGCGGAAATCTGCGCGCTTTCATTCCACAGCAGCACCGGACGCATCGCTGCCGCGGAGCGCAGAACCCATTTCCAGTCCTCGGCGTCGGCGTTGGAAGCAGGCTGGCGCCGCAAACGATCCAGCGACGCGAACATGGATTCGAGCTCGATCCGGACAAGCGTCGTGAGATTCGCCGTGATGCGGACGTGCTGCTCGAGCGTGGGCAGGAATCCCGCCAGCGTGACGCGGACCGTATAGAGGCCCGGAGCGAGACGCTCGTCACGGAAAATACCTTGCGTATTGGTGAGATGATCCTGCGCGCGCGCAACCGCCGCACTTTCCGAAGCGATTTGCACGGTCGCACCCATTTGCGGCGTACCCGCCGCGTCGCGTACGACGCCCGCAAGCTTGCCGAACACGGGTGTTGACCGCTGTGCGGTCACACTTAGGTTTGACTGCGCGGCCGCGGGAGTGCCGCCCAGGCACACGAGCATCGCAGTCAGGAAAAACGCCAGAGATAGGGCCCCCGGTGACCTGGTCCGGAGACGTCCGTGCTTCACGAGGCGTTACCTCCCTGGAGTGGTGTTGGCCGCCGCTTTCGTTTCCGGGGCAGCCTTAACCGTGAATTCCGCCGTACGCGAAATCGTCTGATTCGTCAATTGGTCCGTCGTATTGATCTCAAGCTTGTACTTGCCGGGCGCCAGCGTGAAGAGCGGGAGCAGCCGTTCGATCGTGATCTGCTCGCCATTCTGCTTCAGCTCGTCGGTGGTCACTTTGAACTCGAGGATTTGCTGGTCGCCCTTCTTGACCAGGAACTGCACCGTGGCATTCGGCTTGTGCGTTTTGTCGTCCACCTTCAGGTTGTACACCTGCAGGTACATGCCAAGCTTGTCGTCGGTCGTGAAATCACCTTCAAGCCGCGGCCGGACTTTTGTCGACCCGAGCACGAACTGGCCGGTGCCGATCTGTTTCGCTGGAACCCGCTCGATCTGATCCGCCAGAATAAGCGAGCT
>JBGOWC010000324.1:0-3076 GCA_041478415.1 Terriglobia bacterium | reverse complement strand
GAACAGGTTCAAATACGAAAAGAAGCGGTAGTAGCCGCCCTCGTGTGCCATGTACCCGGTGGCGTAAATGTGAATCAGCCAGCCCACACCGGTGACCACCATCAACATCACGATGGTGAGCTGGTCCACCTGCAGGTCAAAACCAGCGCGGAAATTACCCGCCGTGATCCAGGTGAAGTATTGCTTCACCCAGGGGATTTGCCCGGGCGTAAGCTGCAAAAATTCGCGGACGAGCTCGAGCGTGGCGAGAAAAGAAAGCCCGGTCGAGCCGACGGCGACGGCGCTGACAATCTTGTTCGGCCACTTCGCGCCGAAAAGGCCGTTCACTGCCGCGCCGAGGAGCGGCAGGAGCGGAATGATCCAGAGATGAGCGAGGATGGGCATTAGAGTTTGAGCAAGTCCACGCGCTCGACGTTGAGCGACTGCCGGTTGCGCGCGATGAGAATGATAATGCCGAGGCCGACCGCGGCTTCGGCTGCGGCGACGACGATGACAAACAGAACGAACACCTGGCCTTCAGGCTTGCCGAGAGCCTGGCTGAAGGCCACGAAGGCGAGATTGACGGCGTTGAGCATCAGCTCGATGGACATGAAAATCGTGATGACGTTGCGCTTGAAGACAAACGCGACGACGCCGAGGCCGAAGAGAATCGCGCTGAGGACCAGGTAGTAGCTCGTCGGCACCACGGTCAGCTCTCCCGCTGGGCGAGGACGAGCGCGCCCAGAATCGCGACGAGGATGAGGAACGAAGTCAGCTCGAACGGAAAAACGAATTGCCGGAAGATCATGGACGAGAGCGTGCCGGTGAGCGCGGTTCCGGCGGGACCCGCGGCCGAAAGAGTGCCGGGAGTGTACCTTGCGACCACGGCGGCCAGAAAACCCGTCAGCGCGACGGCGAGCGGAATACCCGCGAAGCCGGCGAGCTTTGAAACGTTGGTGCGCTCTTCTTCGCCGGCGTTGAGAAGCATGATGACGAAGACGAAGAGCACCATGATCGCGCCGCCATAGACGATGATCTGGACGGCGGCGACAAACTCCGCGCCGAGGAGAAGATAGAGGCCGGCGAGAGAAATCATAACCACGATCAGCGAGAGCGCGCTGTGGATGGGGTGGCGCTGCAGGATGAGGCTCACGGCCCCGGCGACGGCCAGCGCGGCAAGGACGAAGAAGATGGTGAGCTGCGGCGTCATCGCATGTGCCTCAATGGGCGCCCCATTTCAGGAGAGCAAAGCTGGTGAGGACGACGTTGGCCAATGAAACGGGCAGGAGCAGCTTCCAGCCGAAGGCCATCAGTTGATCGTAGCGGAAACGCGGCAGCGTTCCGCGGACCCAGACATAAATAAACAAGAACGTCAAAATCTTCAGAAAAAACCAGAACGGGCCCTGAATAAAGCTGTTCACCGGCGGAACGAGCGCGAAGAGCGCGGCGAGCGCGCAGAAAATCGTGCCGAGGCCCGGGAGAAGGATGCGGCCGAGGAGCGTCTCGTAGCGGAAGCCGTCCCAAATCACCCAGAGACCAAAGCCGCCGAGGAGAACGGTTGGGAGAAAGTGCGTCCAGGCCCAGAAGGGCGAGGCGGGAAAGGGGGAGAGCCATCCGCCGAAGAACATGATTGCGGCGAGGCAGGAGACGGTGATCATGCTGGTGTACTCGGCGATGAAAAACATGGCGAACTTGAAGCTGGCGTATTCGGTATGGAAGCCGCCGACGATCTCCTGTTCTGCTTCCGCCAGGTCAAACGGGGAGCGGTTTGTTTCCGCAATGGCGGCGACGAAGAAACAGAAGAAGCCGAGGATCTGCGGGAACGGGCCGGCGAAGAAATTCCAGTGAAGAAAGCCCCAACGGGTGCTTTGTTGCGCAACGATAATTTCGCGGAGGCTGAAGCTGCCGGCCATGAGCAGCACGCCGACGACGGACATGGTCAGCGCAAGCTCGTAGCTGATCATCTGCGCCGAGCTGCGCAGGCCGCCGAGAAGCGAATATTTGCTGTTCGAAGACCAGCCGGCAAGCGCGATGCCGTACACGCCGAGCGCGGTGATGGCGAAGAGCGCCAGGATGCCGATGTTGAGGTCGGCGACGCCGAGATGCGTTTCGTAGCCAAAGATCCGGATGGGATCGGGCCCGAACGGAATAACCGCGAGCGAAGTAAGCGCGAGCGAAAGCGACAGAAAGGGCGCGAGGTAGTAGACGAAGCGGTCCACCGACGCGGGCGTGGGATCTTCCTTGAACAAGAATTTCAATCCGTCGGCGAGCGGCTGCAGCAAGCCGTGCGGACCGACGCGGTGCGGTCCCCAGCGCGACTGGATGTGCGCGACGACTTTGCGCTCGAACCAGGTGAGATAGGCGTCGGCGGTGAGGATGACAATGAGAAGGACCACGATCTTGAGGATCGCGGCAACCCAAAACGCGTGTTGGGCGAGGAATTCGCTCACGGCTTGGCCTCGGCCTCCGGAAGAGAATTCATCATCGTGCAGTAGCGGCCGAGCGTCCCGCTGGTGAAGAGCGTGTCCTGCGCCGAAAAAATCAGGCCGGCGGGAAGTTCGTGCCCTCCATGGCCGTTGGGTGAGACCTGAATGCGCGCGGGCTCCGCGCCGCCGGTGAGAAGACCGGCTTCGGCGACATTGTAGCCGGGGACAGCGCGGCGAATCTCCTCGAAAACGGCGGCAGGCGTGCGGTAGTGAAACGCCTTGCCCGCGCCAAGTTTTTCCATTTGATGCGAGAGGATGCGGAGCAGGTCGAAATCGGTGCGCGGGCCCATCACTTCCGCGGCTTTGTGCAGGAGCTGGACTTCACCGGCGGAGTTGGTGACCGTGCCGTCTTTCTCGTAGGCGGAAGCGGCGGGGAAGACGATGTCAGCATGCAGCGCCGTTTCCGTCAAGAAAAGTTCGTGGACGATGAGTAGTTCCAATTTGCCGCGGCTTGCGAGCTTGCCGGCCTTCACAAAATTCTGCAAGGGATTTGCGCCGACGACGTAAAGGGCTTTGAGGCGCCCCGTGAGCGCGGCTTCGACCATCTGCGGCCCGAGGAGGCCGGGCTTCGAGGGGAGCACGCTGCCCCAGAGTTTTTCGAATGCTTCGCG
>JBGOWC010000109.1:0-6554 GCA_041478415.1 Terriglobia bacterium | reverse complement strand
TTCATGAACCGTTTGGATAAGGTGGTGGTGTTTCATCCGTTGCACCGGGAGCAGTTGGAGGAAGTGCTGGAGATCGAGTTGGGTCAGGTGCAGCGGCGAGTGCTGGAGACGGCGAGGGGTCAGTTTTTGTTTCGGGTGACGCCGTCGGGTCGTGAGTTCCTGCTCGAAGAGGGGACGGACCAGAGATATGGAGCGAGGCATTTGAAGCGGGCGATTGAGCGGCACGTGGTGTACCCGCTGGCGAACCTGCTGGCGACCGAACAGGTACACCTCGGCGACCTCGTCTGCATTGACTGGGACAAGCGGCGCAACCAGCTCACGTTCGCTCGTGAAAGCGAAGACCTCATTCTCCCGCAGCGTAAGGTGGAGCAGCCAGCCGCCGCGCGCGCGACGCAAGCGCGGAGCGGGAAAGCCCTCGAGACGCCGGCGACAGCCGCAGCACCAGAGACCGTGCCACGCATGGCCCGCTAAAAGAAGTACTTCCATTTGGCATTGCCCGGGCGACCCAAATCGTGGGGTTCATCCGGGCTTTTTCTTTTCCTGACAGGCCGGTGTAAAGTAGTGGCATGGGCGATGATGGACTGGCGTCCCGCCGCGAAGAAAAGCGAGTTCCGCCACGACGGCCGGCAAGACGCATGCAGAAGTATTTTCCCGCCCGGCTGCCCGCTGAAAAGTCATTGGAGGCAAGAGATGAATGCGAAGAACAGGCAGTTCCCCAGTGCTCGAGGAATTTTCGTGCTCCTGGCGACGCTGAGTCTTGCTTGCGCGCCCATTGCCCGGGCAGACCGCACGAAACTGAAGCCTGGCTGGAACCTGTTCTCACCGCAGCAGGACGTACAACTTGGATTGAAGGCTGCGCAGGACGCACAGAAGAAACTGCAGATGTGCAACGAGCCCAAAGTGGACGCCTATCTGACGCAGCTCGGCAAGCGGCTGGCTGCGAAGGCGCCGGCGGGCGGCGTCGAATACCCATTTGAATTTCATTGCGTGAACGACAAGGCCATCAACGCGTTTGCGCTACCGGGCGGATATGTGTTCGTCAACCGCGGAACGATCGAAGCCGCGGACAACGAGGCGCAACTCGCCGCAGTGATGGCGCACGAGCTTTCGCACGTGGCGCTGCGCCACGGTACGAACCAGGCCACGAAAGCGGAGGCGACGCAGGGCCTGCTGGGAATTGCGGGCGGAATCTTCGGCGGGAGCACGAGCGGCGCTCTGCTGACCCAGCTCGGCGCGTTTGCGGCGGGCGGCGTTCTTTTGCGCTATTCGCGTTCGGCAGAGACTCAGGCGGACGTGATGGGGACGCAGATCCTTTATGACACGGGCTACGACCCGCGCGCCATGGCGCAATTTTTCGAGAAGCTCGAGGCGGAAAGCAAAGGCAAGAACCCGCCGGAGTTTTTCTCCGACCACCCCAGCCCGGAGCATCGCGTTGAGCGCGTGAATGAGGAGATCGACAAGCTGGGCGGTGCGCCGCGGAGCGGCCGGCGCGACACGCCGGAATTCGTGGCAGCCAAGCGCGAGGTGATAGCGCTGCCAGTGGTAAAGGGCAAGCCGGGCGCAATGGGAGCCGCGGGAAAGACGGCCGGCCCGCCAACGCCGCCCTCGGGGAACTTTGATAAGTTTGAGGGCGCCCATTTCGCAATGAAGTATCCGGACAACTGGAAGAAGTATGGCGAAGGCGATGCAGTATCGCTGGCGCCCGACGGCGGCGTAGTCGAGGACCGCAGTGGCCAGGGAGCGCTGGCGTACGGAATAATCGTCAACATGGTCCAGCGGCACAGCGACGAGAATGGTGCGAGCGGACTGCAAGTATCCACCGATCACCTGATAGACGAACTGCAGCGCTCGAATCCGAACATGCGCGTGCAGCGCAAAGGCGAGCGAGTCCGTTTGAACGGTCAGCAGGCGCTCTCGACCTACCTGAGTAATGATTCACCCGTTGGCGGGCCGGAGACCGATTGGGTGATCACCGTGATGCGGCCGGAGGGGCTGCTGTATTTCATCTGCGTGGCGCCTTCGGGTGTGTTCAGCAGCTACGACAAGGCTTTTACTTCCGTTCTCGATTCCGTGCGGTTCAAGCAGTAGCGCGCGACCATCCTCGCAAGGATTCAGCACACCAGACGATTGACAAGTTTCTGCGGCAGGCGCACTCGCGCGGCTAGTCGGCGGCTTCGGGGGGCCGGGGCGATTTCCAGCGTAGGACGGGTTTGCGCGCGGCGGCGACTTCGTCGAGGCGGCTGACGCGCGTCGTGTGCGGCGCTGTCTTTACGATCTCCGGATTCGTGGCGGCTTCTTCGGCGATGGAGCGCATAGCGTCAATGAAGAGGTCGCATTCTTCCTTCGATTCCGATTCGGTCGGCTCGATCATCAGCGCGCCGGGCACGATCAGCGGGAATGCCGTCGTGTACGGATGAAATCCGTAGTCAATCAGCCGCTTGGCGATGTCCATCGTGTTCACGCCGTTTTTCTTCTGGAGCGCATCGCTGAAAACGACCTCGTGCATCGAGGGTAGTGAATAGGGCAGGTCAAAAACGCCCTCGAGATGCTTGCGGATGTAGTTGGCGTTGAGAACGGCATCTTCGGTCGCCTGGCGGACGCCGGGACCGTAGGCGAGGAGATACGCGAGGGCGCGAACGAGGACGCCGAAATTTCCGCCGAACGCGCGGACCCTGCCGATGGAGTCCGGGCGGTTGGCATCCAGCGCGAGCCCGCCGTCCGGCTTTTCGACAAGGACCGGCACGGGCAGAAACGGCTCGAGGATTTTCTTGATGGCCACCGGGCCGGCGCCTGGGCCGCCGCCGCCGTGCGGAGTGGACATTGTTTTGTGCAGATTCAAGTGCATGACATCCACGCCAAAATCGCCCGGCCGAGTAACGCCCGTCAGCGCGTTCATGTTTGCGCCGTCCATGTAGAGCAGAGCGCCCTTGGCGTGCAGGATTTCTGCGATCTCCGGAATGCGCTGCTCGAAGATGCCCAGCGTCGAGGGGTTCGTGATCATCAGCGCGGCGACATCTTCGTTGACGAGATCGCGCAGCTTTTCGACGTCAATCTGGCCGTGCGATTCGGACTTGATGTTTTCGACGGCGTAGCCGGCGATCACCGCCGACGCGGGATTGGTTCCGTGCGCGGAATCGGGGACTAGAACTTTCTTGCGCGGATTGCCGCGCTTCTCCAAATACGCGCGGATCAGGAGCAGGCCGGTGAGCTCGCCCTGCGCGCCGGCGGCGGGCTGGAGCGTGACCGCGTCCATGCCCGTGATTTCGAGGAGGCATTTTTCCAGCAACCGAAGAATCTTCAGGCAGCCCTGCGATAGCGACTGCGGTTGGTAGGGGTGTTCGGTGGCGATGCCGTCGAGCCGCGCGACGTGTTCGTTTACGCGGGGGTTGTACTTCATCGTGCAGGAGCCAAGCGGATACATGCCGAGATCAATCGCGTAGTTCCACGTTGAAAGGCGCGTGAAGTGGCGGAGGACTTCGATTTCGCTGACCTCAGGGAAGCCGTCCACGCCGGCTCTGCGGTGATTCGCGCCGAGAGACTTCGCGGGATCCGCGGCCGGGACGTCCAGCGGCGGCAATTCAAAGGCGCGCTTGCCCGGCGAGGATTTCTCGAAGATCAGGCCTTCGCTCTGATTTGTGTGACGGGAAGCCTTTTGGATTTTTTCATTTGTCATCAAGTTTTTTCCCGCATGGACACGGCTTGCCGTGCCTCTCGAACGGATTCCTCAAACTGGCTTCTCCAAGGCGCGGCGGAGAGCGGCGGCGAAGCGCTCGATTTCGGCGCGCGACGTGGTCTCCGTGACGCAGACGAGCGCGCGCTTGGTCAATTCTGGGTAATAGGTGCCGAGCGCGAGCGGCCCGATGATTTTTTCGCGCAGCAAATCGGCGCTGACGATCTTGACCGAGCGCGGCAGCTCGATCGTGAACTCGTTGAAAAATGGCGCGTCAAACGCGCGGCGCACTCCGGGGATTTTCTCGAGCTCGGCCAGCGCGAACAGCGCCTTTGAAAGATTCTGATGTGCCATCTCGCGCAGGCCCTCTTTGCCAAGGAGGCAGAGATGCACGGTCGCGGCGAGCGCGCACAGCGCCTGGTTCGTGCAGATGTTGGAGGTGGCCTTCTCGCGGCGGATGTGCTGTTCGCGCGTAGCGAGGGTGAGAACGAAGCCGCGGCGTCCCTGAGAATCGGTCGTTTGCCCCGCGAGGCGGCCGGGCATCTGGCGGACGAATTTTTCGCGCGAGGCGAGGACGCCGGCGAACGGCCCACCGTAGCTCGGCGGGAGGCCGAAGCTCTGCGCCTCCATCGCCACGATGTCCGCTTCGGCGGGCGGGCGGACGAGCCCGAGGGAAACGGCTTCGGCGATGGCAACGACGAGCATCGCGCCGGAGGATTGTGCTGCTCCGGAGAGTGACGCGACCGGTTCGATGCAACCGAAAAAATTCGGCGACTGCACGACCACCGCGGCAACGTCGTCCTTCAGCGCCGCGCGCAGAGCAGCGGCATCCACCGTGCCCGACGCGGTGAAGGGGATTGTTTCCAACTTCAATCCCGAATTTTTGGCGTAGGTCTCGAGCACCTGGCGATATTCCGGGTGCAACGAACGCGCGACAAGGACGCGCCGGCGGCCGGTGAGCCGCTCGGCCATCAAAACGGCCTCGGTCGTTGCGGTCGAGCCGTCATACATCGAGGCGTTGGCGACTTCCTGGCCGGTGAGCTGGCACATCAGGGTCTGAAATTCGAAAATTGCCTGGAGAGTGCCCTGGCTGATTTCGGCTTGATAGGGCGTGTAGGAAGTCAGAAATTCGCCGCGCTGAAGAATGACGTCGGTTACGACCGAGCGCAGATGCGAATAGACGCCTGCGCCGAGAAAGCTGGTATAGCCGAGCGAATTTTCTGCGGCGCGCTCCTTGAAATAGGCGATGATTTCCGCCTCGGACATCGCGGGAGGAAGATCGAGGGCTTCGCGGAGACGGTAGCGCTCCGGGATGCCCGCGAAAAGTGCTTCGATGGACTTCGCACCGATGGCGGAGAGCATCTGCTGCCGTTCGGCGGGACTCTTCGGGAGATAGCGCATCAGGCGGATACTTCCGAGGATTTTGCCGCGATGTAGGCCGCGTAGGCGGCGGCGTCCATCAATCCGTTGAGTTCGGCGGGATTCGTCAGGCGCACTTTGATGAGCCACGCGGCCCCGTGAGGGTCGGTGTTGATTTTCTCCGGCGTGTCGCGGAGCGTGGCGTTGGCTTCAAGGACTTCTCCCGCGGCGGGCGCATAGATTTCGCTCACGGCCTTCACGGATTCGACGGTGCCAAAGGATTTTCCGGTTTCGATTTTTGCGCCGGGCTTGGGCAGTTCGACGAACACCACGTCGCCGAGCTCGTGCTGCGCGTAGTCGGTGATGCCGATCGTGGCGACGCCACCCTCGGCGGCGACCCACTCATGTTCTTTGGTGTAGCGATACTTCGCCGGATACGCCATGCAATCCTCCCTCGAACCGTGTCAGGCGCTGTGCGCCGTTTGTGGCGCGGATTTTTTCGCGCGCTTGTAAAACGGAGTGGCGACGATCTGCGCCTTCAATTTTTTGGTTCGGACTTCTACCAGGACGGTCCGGCCCAGCGCCGAATCGGCGGGCGGAACGTACGCGAGAGCGATGTTCTTCCCGAGCGTCGGCGACGGCGAACCGCTGGTCACGCAGCCAATCTCCGCGCCGGCCTCGCTGAAAATGCGATAGCCGTCGCGGGCAATCCCGCGGTCGATCATCTCGAGGCCCACGAGAGTGCGCGTCAAGCCTGCGGCTTTGGCGCGTTCGAGCGCAGCGCGCCCGACGAAGTCGCCCTTGTCCATCTTACAGAAGCGGTCCAGTCCGGCCTCCCAGACGTTTATCGTTTCGCTGATTTCGTGGCCGTAAAGCGCCATCTTCGATTCCAGGCGCAGGGTATTTCGCGCGCCGAGCCCGCAGGGCAGAATGCCGAATTCCTTGCCCGCTTCCATCACTTTTGTCCAGACCATTTCGCTCGTTGCCACGTCGGACGGCACGTAGATCTCGAAGCCGTCCTCGCCGGTGTAGCCGGTGCGCGCGATGAGCGTGTTTTTCAACCCGCAAACGATTCCGTGCGTGAACCAATAGTTTTTAATCGTGCTGAGGTTTGCATCCGTCAATTTCTGCAAGAGCTCGGCAGCGCGCGGGCCCTGAACGGCGAGCTGCGTGTAGGCGTCGCTCAGATCTTCAACGGCGCAATCGAAGTTCGCGGTGTTTTTCCGGACCCAGCTCACGTCCTTTTCGCGCGTTCCGGCGTTGATTACCAGAAGAAAATCGTCTTCGCCAATCCGGTGCACGATAACGTCGTCCACAAAAGTGCCTTCGGGATAGAGCATCGCGGAGTAGTGCGCCTGGCCGATCGCCAGGTGTGACGCGTCGTTCATGCTGATGTGCTGGACGGCTGCGAGCGCGCCGCCGCGTGCGCGGCCGGTGCGGATGCGGATGTCCCCCATGTGGCTGACGTCAAAAACGCCCACGGACGAGCGCACGGCTTTGTGCTCCGCGATGAGGCCGCCGGTGG
>JBGOWC010000241.1:0-4012 GCA_041478415.1 Terriglobia bacterium | reverse complement strand
TGAAGGCCGCGCAGAAGTCAGGCGTCATCGCCGTCATCGGCGGGCAAGGCGGCTCGAAGTCCGCGGGAATGCGCCTCACGCATACGGGCATTCTCGGCTTCGAGGCGGATTATGAGATTCCCGTGGTTTCGACGACCGCCGAGGATCAGGGACAACTTGAGCGTTTTCTCGAAAGCGGCAAGACGGTGCGCCTGCAGATAACCGTGCAGAACAAATTTTCAAAGGGTCCGGTCGAAAGCGCGAATGTTGTCGGCGAGGTTCGCGGCCGCGAGCATCCCGGTCAGGTTTTTGTCGTCGGCGCGCATCTCGATTCGTGGGACCTATCCGAGGGCACGACCGACAATGGAACGGGTTCCGTCAGCGTGCTCGGCGCAGCAGAGGCCATTGCGCGCTCGGGCGAGCGCCCGCGGCGCACGATTCGCTTCGTGCTCTTCACCGGCGAAGAGCAGGGATTGCTCGGCTCGTTTGCCTACGTGAAACAGCATCAGTCGGAGATCGCGAACCATCTCGGCGATCTGGTGCTCGATACCGGACAAGGACCGGTGGACAACTTCGAGCTGGGCCGCGACGACCTCACGGAATCCTTTGATGCATTTCTGAAGTCGCTCCGCGCGTTTGGGAAATTCCCGGCAAAGGAAAGCGCAAATTTCGGCACGGATACCGGCCCATTCACACTGGCCGGCCTGCCCGGAATCCACATACAGCAGAACTCGCCGGACTACAAATACACGCACCATTCGGCGGCGGACGCGCTGGAAGCCGTGAAGCCCGAAGTGCTGGCGCAGAATGCCACGCTCATGGCTCTGACGGCCTACTGGATCGCGGACCGTCCCGAACGCTTCGCGGAACCCTGGCCCGCGGAGCGGACGGCCAAGATGCTGGTGAAAGAGCACGACGACGCGCTCCTGAAAGCGTTCGGTCTGTGGCCCTTCGGGGACCTCGGGAAAGAAGAAAAGAAGGAAGCGCCAAAGCAGTAGCCACCGCTTTCAGGGACATAACAGCGGGCGGCTTGCTGAGAAAGGGCCGCCCGTTGCGTTTATGGTGGCGTAGCGATGCGCAGTAATGATAAGAAGCGCCTCTCGGAGGTCGAGATGAAAAAGATAGCGGCAATTGTGCTGTTGGTCTTGTCGGCGGGAGTGGTCGCGTGGGGACAGGAAAAAATCCAGGATCGCCGCAAATATCTGGATCCGAACACGCCGGTCTCGGATGATCCGCGCCGCGTGCCGGTTCGGCCCGGCCCGCGAGGCCCCGAAGGCACGCTCGTTCTCCGCGGCGGACGCATCTTCGATTCAACCGGTGCGCCGGCGCGCGAAGGAACGCTGGTCATCGAGCGAAACAAGATCACGAAAGTTCTTCCTCCCGGTTCGACGGACTGGCCGAAAGACGCGCGGATACTTGACGTCACTGGAAAAACCGTCCTCCCCGGGCTCATTGACCTCCACACGCATCTGACCTACGTCGAGAATGCAACTGATATCGCCGGCGCGACGAGCGATGCGGATTCGACGCTGCGCGCGGCCGAACGGCTGCGCTTCTTCATCGAGAGCGGAATTACCAGCGTGCGCGACGTCGGCTCCCGCGGCGAGATTCCCTTTCGCTTGAAAGACTGGGTTGCGGAAAATCGCATCCCCGGGCCGCGCGTCTTTGCCGCGGGGCAGTTCATCACCTCCGAGGGTGGTCATTCGACGGAAAACACGCCCGACGAACTTATCCGCATGGAGGGTGGGACGCGGCTCGCCTCCGGCCCGGACGACTGGCGATTGGCCGTGCGCGAACAATTTCACCGGGGCGCGGACCTGATCAAACTGGGCAGCCAGTTTACGGCCGAAGAGATCAAGGCGGCCGTCGAGGAAGCGCACGCCCTTGGCTTGAAAGTGACCGTGGACGCAGAGACCTTCTACATCCAGCGCGCAATCGAAGCGGGCGCGGACATCATCGAGCATCCGCTCCCGCGCAGCGAGGAGACAATCCAGCTTATGGCGAAGAAGGGCGTCGCGGCCGACCCGACTCTCATTCCCTACAGAATTATTTTTGATGAATGGGGCGGATACTTCGGCTCGACCTCGCGCCGGTTCACATTTTCAAAAGAAGCGAACCTCGAAATGCTGCGTCGCCTGCGGCGCGCAGGCATCAAGTGCGGGGTCGGAACGGACCTCATCCTGGGTTGGTACCGCTATCTGCCTACCGCGTATATTACTGAATTAAAGCACTTTACGGAGGCCGGCTGGAGCGCGCCGGAAGCTCTCGAAGCAGCCACTCGGGTGAACAGCGAGATCCTGGACATGAATGATCGACTGGGGACGCTGGAGTCAGGGAAGCTCGCAGACGTCCTCGTGGTGGATGGGCGTCCCGACGAGAAACTGGACGATTTGGCGCATGTAAGTACTGTGATTCGTGACGGTTACGTTGTTGTACAGGGCGGCCAGGTCGTTGTCCCTCGGCATATCACCCTGCCGATGAAGGCCCCGGAGAAGAAGTGAGCCCCCTTCTTCGTTGGAGCGTGCCAGAAAAGGGACAGTTTCCCGCTTACGGGCCTGGACTAGCTAAACTCTAGATTTGCACAGACTTTTCCACCGACGCGCGTTGAAACCGATTTGACAGATTGCAAAATCTTCTCTATACTTCTTGGTTTGTCAGGGGATATTGGGACCCTGTAGTTGGAAGGGAAGATCTTCCGCTCCGGAACAATGTAAGACGGAATGGAGCAGAAGAGCGGCCGGAATGGGGCGCCAGCCCCGCAAAGCCGAGTAAGCCTCTCCGATTCGACCTGGAGGCGAAGTTCTGCCTTTCGGGATGCGTGTGGAGTTTCTTGCTGGTTCCACCGGATTCGCAGGCAGACCTTTCAGCAACGGTGTGCGCTTTTGCGGAACGTTGTGTGTCGCCGCGAGAGTTGCAGCCGATTTTTGTGCGTGATTGTTGACCCCGAGCGGTTCGGAGTCACGGTTAAAGAGGAGCACTGTGCCGACGTTTTCGCAATTAGTACGCATGGGACGCGAGGCGGTTCGGATGAAAACGAAGTCGCCGGCGTTGATGGGCTGTCCCGAAAAACGGGGCGTGTGCATTCGCGTATACACGCAGACGCCGAAGAAACCGAACTCCGCGCTGCGGAAAGTGGCGCGCGTGCGGCTGACGAACGGCGTGGAAGTCACCACCTACATTCCCGGCATCGGCCACAACCTGCAGGAGCACTCCATCGTGCTCGTGCGCGGCGGCCGCGTGAAGGACCTGCCGGGCGTGCGCTATCACATCGTGCGCGGCACGCTCGATGCCGCGGGCGTTGAGAACCGCAAGCAGGGCCGGTCGAAATACGGCGCGAAGCGGCCGAAGGCGCCGCAGAAGTAATCGCACCGGAAGGAACTAGGCGAAGGAGCAAGAGACGCGATGCCACGCAAAGGACAAGTCAGCCGGCGGCCACAGCAGCTCGACCCGGTCTACGCCAATGACCTGGTGATGAAGTTCATCTGCTCGATGATGTGGGACGGCAAGCGCTCGACGGCGCAGCGCGTATTTTACGGCGCGATGGACATCGTGGCGAAAAAAACGAACGACGACGCGCTGAAGATTTTCAAGAAGGCCGTGGAAAACGTGAAGCCGCTGCTGGAAGTGAAGACGCGGCGCGTGGGCGGCGCGAACTATCAGGTTCCGGTGGAAGTGAATCCGTTCCGCCGGCAATCGCTGGCCATCCGCTGGCTCTTGCAGTATTCGCGCGAGCGCGCCGGCAAGACGATGGTGGACAAGCTGGCCGATGAGTTGATGGACGCCGCGAATTCGCGCGGCGGGGCGATGAAGAAGAAGGAAGACGTGCACCGCATGGCGGAGGCCAACAAGGCCTTCGCGCATTACCGGTGGTAGTTGCGGTCATTGAGAGGGGTTTCTGAGTTAAAGACACATGGCTCGTCTGTTCAAACTCGAAGATACGCGCAATATCGGCATCATGGCGCACATTGATGCCGGTAAGACGACGTCGACCGAACGCATCCTTTTCTATACCGGCGTGACCTACAAGATCGGC
>JBGOWC010000190.1:0-4751 GCA_041478415.1 Terriglobia bacterium | reverse complement strand
CTCGCCGCCGTGGTATTCCATGAGACCGAGTAGGGCGACGCTGTGTCCGCACTGCCCAGGTTGGCGCCGTCCAACTGGAATTGCACGCTGGCTACGCCCACGTTGTCCGAAGCGCTCGCCGTGACATTCACGGTGGCGGAAACGGTCGCTCCTCCGTTCGGGGCGGTAATCGAAACACTGGGGGCTGTCGTATCCGTCGCCGCGGTGGTGGTGAAGGTCGCGTCACCGCTCATCGCAGTTTTTCCGGAAGCATCCTTCGATTTCACGCGGAAGTGGTAGAGCGTCGAAGCGGCCAGCCCCTGGAGGGTCGCGCTGTGCGAGGTCACGAGAGCGGAATCGAGCGTGCTGGCCGAGCCGAACGCGCTGGTCGTTCCATAATCAACTTGCGAGTCGCCCGGCACATTGGTCGTCCAAGTGATCTGCGCCGAGTTCGCGGTCATGGATCCGGCCGAAGGGCTTGAAACGGTGATCGTCGAGCCGCCTCCGCCGTTGCTGCTTCCAACGGTGCCCGCGCATCCGCTCACGAGCAATAGTGCGCAGGACACGAAGAGCCACGAGCAACTCCCAATCCGCCGAGTGATCTTTGTCCAGGTACGCACGTAGACACCCCTCTCCGTAAGAAGAACTGGGCACTTCTCCCCGTTTCAGGCGGCGCCCCACGCCCTATCCATCGTGAAGGAGGCAAAGAGAGCAGGCTACTGACTAGGAGTACAGTTTTTGGACAGGCAGCGAAAGAGTCAGCAGTACGACCCAATCCTGGCCGATTGCCGGCCCGGTCCCCCCGGATGGCAGCAGAGCAGCGTCGAACCCTGATGGGCCGGGGGGCCGAGCACGGCCCGGGAAGAGCGAGGCTGTGCCACGGCGGCACAGATTCCCGACTTGTGTCACTGGTTTCTTTCCGACCATCCCTCGTTCAGATGCAAGGAAACGAGTTATCTCATCGCGGACTGGCAAGACCGGTGCACTTGGAGAGAACAAAGTCGCAAGAAATCCTGGTGGGCGTGCTGATGCGTCGGAGCGATCAAACCGTGGTGGTGAACTCCAGAGTGCTAAATCAAATTCCAGAGAGTAGTTCCCCGCAGGCCATGTCGGTCCACTGCAAGCAACCTGCCAGGATCCCCAAGGGCGCCGCGCAAAGCACCCCCCAAAATTTGCGCGGCGCTTCTCCTTCCCCGATCGAGTGACGGGCGATCCTTCTTTGGAGTGGCTACGGGGTTGGTGCGCTGGAGCCGGTGTTGCTGGCCATCGTTGTGGGTACGGTGATGGTGTTGTCCATGCGGACGAGAAGGCCCGTCTGCGCCGGAAGCTCGACGTCCTTGCCCTTGCGCGCGACGACGTAGATCGCGCTGCCGGCAAGGCCGATGCCAAATCCGCGCGCCACGTTGCTGAAGACCGCGCCGATGAGCGTGCCGCCGCCGGTACCGATGGTGGCGGCTACGACATCGCCCTTCACATCGTGCTTGGCCTCGATGACCTGGCCCTCCTCGATGCGGACGTCTTTGCGCTGTTTACCATTCGACTGGCCGTGGGGCTGCTCGATGGCGAGGATGCTCATCTGTACGGGGATGATGCGGCTGTCAATCTCGAATGATTTGAAGGTGAGATTGAAATACGCCTGTCCGCGGAACATGGCCCAGTGCCGAGCTTTCGTGACGGTACCGATGACGCCGTGGACGCGCGCGCCCGCCGGTATCAACATCTGCCCGCCAAGATAGACCGGATCGGCCACAACGGCGATGAACGGGTCGCCATCCCGCGCGACGGCCGTGCTGATGCCGTTGAGCAGGGTCAGGTGAATCTGTGTGCCCTGGATCACTTGGTGCGGCTCGGCGAACGACGCAGGCGCCGCGGCAAAGAGCAAACACGCTGCAACCAACAGAGACAACAATACTTTCATGAAGTCCTCCTGCCTGCACGGTCCGTGCAGGTCGGCCCCGTAACGTGGGGCGGTCCCGACTTGTCGGGACGTTCCGCTGGCGCGGCGGACCTGGCTTCCCGTTGCGGCGGAAACCGGGCGGGTGCGGAGGAAGCACCCAGTGAAATCTTACTCCAGTTGAGTGATGCGCACTCGTTGAATTTCGTTTTCCATGATTCCCAAACGACAACCGCCTCCGGCACAACGCTCGAACGAGAAACATCGCGAGTTCTTGCTTTGAGCCCCGCCAAAGTAGTACGTTCGCGGAAGCTTTCTTAAAAGGAGGATCGAAAAAATGAACATTCGTGTAGCCGCAACACTCCTACTTCTCGGGGTTGGCGTTCCGCTGGCCGTCGTGTCGCACGCCGCACAGGCGAAAAAAGATGCGGCGGATGACGCGCACAAGATCGTTCATTACGGCGACCTGAAATGGACCCCGCTCATCAAGGGATGCGAACTGGCCCCGGTGCACGGCGATTACAAGGCGGAAGGGTTGCCGTTCGTGCTGCGCATCCGATGCGCGGACGGCACCAAGGTCCCGGCGCACTGGCATCAAACGGACGAATACAATACCGTTTTGAAGGGAACTTTTCTCGTGGGCATGGGCGAGACGTACGACGAAAAGAAACTCATGGTCATGAACGTCGGAAACTTCATCGTGGTGCCCAAAGAGATGAGGCATTTCGCGCTGTGCAAGGGCGAAACGATTACACAAGTTCACGGGACGGGCCCGTTCACGGTGACATTTGTGAACCCCGCCGAGGTTATTCCTCCCGACGCTCCGGCCGCGCCGGCAACAAAACCAAAGTCCTGATCGCGCGCGGAATTTCGGAGCGCAAGAGCGAGAGCGAGTTCGCTGTGCTAGACTTTGTTTTGCAGTCGCGCGTTGCGTGACTGCCGGAGCGTGGAACTTCGGGCTCCGTGCAACGAGGTCCCGCGAACCCCGCCAGGCCCGGAAGGGAGCAACGGTACCGGGAACGCCTCGGGTGCCGCGGATCACCCGAAGTTCCTCGCACTATTACCCGCGGCCAGCGAAGACAGGCGGAGAGATTCCTCGACTTGCCCCGCTTCGCGGGACTCGCTCGGAATGACATCAAAGAGATGAGCTACCAAGTTATCGCCCGGAAGTGGCGCCCGCAAACTTTTGGCGACCTCGTCGGCCAAAAACACGTTTCCGATACACTCTCCAACGCCATCAAACTGAATCGCGTGGCGCACGCGTACATTTTTTCCGGCGCGCGGGGCGTGGGAAAGACCACGGCGGCGCGCATCCTCGCCAAGGCGCTGAATTGCGAGAAGGGCCCGACGCCGGAGCCGTGCGGCGCGTGCAGCTCGTGCACGGAAATTACCGCGGGCAGTTCGCTTGATGTGATTGAGATTGACGCCGCGTCGAATCGCGGCATTGACCAGATCCGGGAATTACGCGATATGGTGCGCTACGCGCCGGCATCCGCGCGTACCAAGGTCGTCATCCTCGATGAAGCGCACATGCTCACCGGCGAAGCATCAAACGCGCTTCTCAAGACGCTCGAAGAGCCGCCCGACCGCGTCATTTTCATCATGGCCACGACCGAGCCGGAAAATCTCGTGGATACGATTCGCTCGCGTTCGCAGCACTTCCATTTTCGGGCGCTGTCGTTCAATGAGATCACCGGCCGATTGCAGGAAATCGCGAGTAAGGAAGAATTGCAAATTGAGCCGGGCGCGCTGGCGGTCATTGCCCGCGTCGCCGAAGGCAGCATGCGCGATGCGCTGTCGCTTCTCGAGCAAGCACGCGCGTATTGTGGCGACGAAATTTCGGACCAGCAGGTGCGCGAACTGCTCGGCATCATTCCGGAAGACGCGCTCGATGAACTGGTCGGCGCGATCGCGGAGGGTTCCGCGGACCGCGCGCTGGCGCTCGTGCATCGTTTTCAGAAAGAAGGACGCAACTTCCAGCACTTCTGCCGCGAAGCGATTCGCCACATGCGCAATCTTCTCTTGGCACGCGTTTCCGGCGCGGACTCGGAGCTCATCGCGGCAACGCCGGACCAGCGGCCGCGCATCGCGGAGGCCGCGGCGCGCTTCACCGAAGAAGACCTGACCCGCTATTTTCAGATTCTGCTGCAAACCGACGAAGATCTGCGCCGCAAGCCGGACCCGCGCGTGCATCTGGAGATGGGCCTTCTGCGCATGGTGCATGCCTCGCGGCTCGCGCCGCTTGAAGAACTACTGACGGGGCTGCGCAGCGGTGCTCCGACGGCTCCGCGATCATCAGGCGGCGCGCCGGCGGCGCGGGACACGCGCTCACTGGCGGCGGCTACGTCTCCAAATGCCGCTACGCAGAGTGGGGCGCCAGAGAATAGTTCCGTCGGTCCTTCCGCCGACGAAGCTACGCCGCCAGGAGCGGCGCTTGCCTCTTCATCTGTGGCGCGTGCGAACGGGACGGTGCGCGCGAACGGGCTCAGCGCCGAACAGGTGGCGGAAATCAAGACGGCGATCCAGATGGAAAAGAAATTTCTCGGCGAACTGATCGAACATGCCAAGCGCTGGGAGCTCGAAGGCGCGGAATTGCGTTTGTATTTTTCTCCGGAGAACCGATCGTTCGCCGAATTGCTGGAGGGCCGGGAGTCGATCGAGAAGGTGCGTGCCGCTTCGAGCAAAGTGCTGGGCCGGACGGTTCGCGTCTGTGTTAAACTCGAAAGTGGAGTTGCCGCAGCCGCGGCGGCATCGCGCGCGCTGCCGGGCACGCAGGAGTTGCGCGCACAGTTCGAGCGCGATCCGATGGTGCGCGCCATGCTGCAACGCTTCGGCGGAAAAATTTCCGAAGTGAAGCGGCGGCAAGAGGATTAACGAT
>JBGOWC010000275.1:0-3596 GCA_041478415.1 Terriglobia bacterium | reverse complement strand
GGGCACGACGCGCCGGCTGTCCAGAATTTGCTTCTCTCGTGCGTGGAGCTCTTCCGAATCAGAACGGGAGGAAGCGGCGTCGCTCCCTTCGTTGAGACCGAGACCCGTTGAGAGGGCGTCGAGCTCCACTCTCGGCGAAAGAGCTGTAATGCGCCAGGAAACGAGCTGCAGCGCCGGCGGAGGATCAGCCGCCGCGGTTGCGCTCCGCGTGCTGCCGCGCGGCACGACTTGCACGACAATTCCGGCCTGCCGCGCGTTCACGGCGACGCGCTCGCCAAGGAGCTTTGCGGTATCGCCGGGCGCATCCACGCGCAGGCGCAACGGCTCCGCCGCACTGGCGATGCCTGCCGGCAATGCAGCGCGTAACTCTCTCGCGCGATCCTGGTTCGTCTCCACGTTGAAGAGGAAAGCATACCCGGAGAGCCATTGCGGCAAAAGGGCTGCGGCGGGGTCGGCTTGCCTCTGCAGCAACACGCCGGCCATCGTCGCGCGATCCTGGGAGAGCGACACCCCTTCACGCAGACGGGTGTCACGCGCCGCGGGCTGCGCGTCATTGAAACGCAGGAGGTAGAGCGTCACCGGCGCTGAAATCCACGTCCGCAGCCCCCCCTGCGCCGCGCGCCGCACCAAATCCGGCGACAGCCCCACGAGGTCGGCGCGGCCCAGTTGCAGGTCGTACAGTTGCCGCAACGGCGGCACACCGAGCGTGATCTCAATCGCGTCCACAAAGGGCCGGCCGGCCCAGGCATCTTCTCGTTCACGAAAAAGAAGCCGAGAAGCGCTTCCGGATGTCTCCTCGAGGACGAACGGCCCCGTGCCGATGAGCCCGCCGCCCACCCTTGTGCTGTAAATGAAAAATCCACCGCTCGCCAGTTCTTCGAGGAGATCGGGTATCGCCGTCGCAGATTGAATGACCACAAAACTGCCTGAGGCTGTCACCTGCCGGGCATCCGCAAAGAGCGGCTGGAGCGCTGTCACGACGTCCGCACTGGTGAGCGGCGCGCCATCCAAGAACTTCACGCCGCTGCGCAGTGTGAATTGCCACCGCTTGAATGACGCGTCGTGTGACCACTCCGTCGCAAGCTCCGGTTGAATTCGGCCATAGTTGTCGAGCGAGACGAGCCGGTCGAAAAGCAGAGCCGCGAGTTTTTCGCTGGCGGCCGCATCTTCCGAACCGGCGCGCCATTCGCGCGGGTCGAGCGAAACCGTCAGCGCGTGCAACTCCACCCGCAGGGTTCCGCCAAACCGCGGCCGCCGCGCCGCGACGCCCGGTGGCGCCGCGAGCGCGGCGCAGAGCATCAGGCTAGCTGCCGCACGCGAGAGTGATTCGATAGACCTCATAAAATCCCGTCGAGAGATTAAAGATGACCGCCGTGTCCGAGCGAAACGCCTGACCGCTCGAAATCGATAGCGCCGGGCCGGGTATCTCGAGCACGGCCAGCGGCGCGGCCGTCTTCGGCAGAGAAGGATTCCGGAGAATCAGCCGGTCGGGTACGCTCCAATCACCGGTGTCCGAAACAAGCCACGCCAAACTGTGATCGCAGCCGGAAGCCAGGAAGAATCCCTCTTGCCAGGATTTTTCACCGCCGAAGACGCATTTCAGCGCGTTTTTCTCTTCCAGATTCCCATCGCACGTCCGGTCGGGCAGGTTCACGCTGAAATGATTGTCTTGCACTCCCGGAAACCGGATTGCGCCTCTTGCGTCGCGGGAGATGGGAGCCGGCGGTGACAGCGGAACGGAATTCGATTCGATCCAGTTGGTCTTTTCTTGCCGATAGATCACCAGCGAATCCCGCTTGAGTACAAGCAAGAGAGTTTCCTTGGCGCGGGAGTCGGTATGCTCCACGGCATCGAGAATCGGCTCTTTCTCCAGCCAAAGCAGCTCTTTCTGCAGTCGGGGCGTGGATGCGCCCCTGTTTGCGAGCGAAAACGCGGCTCTCGAAAGTTCGACGATCCGAACCTGATCCGATTCCGCGACTTGCACCACGGCGATGAGAAGAACCTGCGCCGGAGTCTCGCGCACGGAAACGTGCAGCGCGGCCGCTGAAGCCTCTTCTGTGAGGACCACGGAACGCGAAGCGAGTTCTGCGGTCAATGCGTCGCGCATGGAGTCTGCCTGGGTATCGGTAAGGCCGGAACCATTTTCCCAGACGAGACGCAACGGCCCGCGCAAGTTCGGTATCGCGGTTACCTTGCGGGCCAGCAGCCGCGCGGCGTCTTCGGCTGCGTCAGCCTGCAAAACCTTTGGAAAAATCAGGAGAGTGAATGCAAGAGTCAAACCGGCAAGAAAACAGGATGTATCGCGCGTAGCAATGAAATTTCGCTTGGCGGTCACGGGAACGCGGGTTGATGATAGCACGCCTGAGGAACACGGTGACTCGCGGCTGATCATGATTATCTGGAAACTTTTTCAGCCTCAGATTCGTTTCATGCATGGGCGAATGCAAGCCACTGGGGTGGTCTGATTCTGCCGTCGGATTCGACAAAACTTGTGTCATGGGAGAGCGAGATGATGACAAAGCTCGTGCGGGCGAGCGTCTGGGCATTCTTGTGTGTGGGAGCGGTTTTCGGCAGCACCGCCGCCGCGCGGGCGCAGGCGCCGGAAGGACCAACGCGGCTGCTCCGCTTTGCCAACATCTCGAAAGACCGAGTTGTCTTCGCCTATGCGGGCGATCTATGGATCGCCGCGCGCGAAGGCGGCGCCGCGCGAAGGCTGACCTCTCACACCGGCGACGAGCTGTACCCCAAATTTTCACCCGACGGAAAATGGATCGCCTTCACCGGCGAGTATGACGGCAACAACGACGTCTATGTTATCTCCGCCGAAGGCGGTGAGCCGCGGCGCCTGACTTTTCATCCTACGAACGACATCGTCCTCGGCTGGACGCCCGATGGCAAGAGCGTCCTCTTCCGCTCGGACCGCATCAGCGCGCCGCCCGTCCGCACCACGCGTCTCTTTCTCGTATCCGCGCAGGGCGGCCCCGCGAAAGTGCTCCCCGTACCGCGCGGCGACCTGACGACGTTTTCACCCGACGGCAACAAAATCGCCTACCTTGAAACCTCACAGGAATTTCGCACCTGGAAACGCTACCGCGGCGGCTGGAGCCTCCCGATCGCCATCTACGACCTGAAGAAGAACACCTACGAGGAGCTGCCCAAGACGAAGGGCATGGACATGTTCCCCATGTGGCACGGGAACACGATTAATTTCCTCAGCGACCGCGACGGCATGATGAATCTCTTTAGCTACGACCTCGGCTCGAAAGAAACGAAAAAGCTGACCGAATACAAAGAGTACGACATCAAGTGGCCGAGCCTCGGACCTGACGCCGTCGTCTATGAAAACGGCGGATTGCTCTACGAATTCAATATTGCCAGCGGAAAAACGCGCAACATCTCCATCGTCGTCAACGCGGAAAATCTCCAGGCGCGGCCGGAATTCAAGAGTGTCGCGCAGAACCTCGGCAACTTCGGCATTTCACCCTCGGGCGCGCGGGGGATCATCGAAGCGCGAGGGAATCTTTTCTCTGTGCCGGCGGAAAAGGGCAGCGCACGCAATTTGACCGGCAGCTCGAGTGTCCACGAGTTGAACCCCG
>JBGOWC010000042.1:0-9654 GCA_041478415.1 Terriglobia bacterium | reverse complement strand
CGCAGCCGAAGTCACCTTTGCCGAGCAAATGATGGGCTATTGGACGCGCTTCGCAGCAACGGGTGATCCAAACGGGTCGGGAGCCACGCAGTGGCTGCGCTACGATCCAACCACCGACACCATGATGCAACTCGACGACACGCCGACCGTCATCAACGGCTATCGCAATCCGGAATGCGATTATTTTGCGACACTTCCGCCGGTGCAGTGAGCTCTCGGGAGCTTTGGCGGACATCTTTAGGCAGAACTGACCACCGGCTGTGCCACATTTCAATCCTGGAATCGGCGGAGACTGCCGTGCAACTTGGCTTGCATGCTGTGCATCGCACTCCATCGAATGATTGTCACTCGACTCATTCTCGTTGCCGCGCTCGCCGTCAATTCCGCCGCCCCGGCAGGAGCACCTTGGGACAAGTCCCCGGAGCAGTGGAATCTGACCGAGACGTATCGGATTCTGCGGGATTCTCCGTGGAGCCCGGCGAAGGTCAAGCTTGACACCGCGTACACGCAGCGCCACACAGACCCGCAGACCGGCATGGTCACCGATTCACCGGTCAATCCCGCAGGCACACGCATAGTGCCCGGAGTGGAGATCAGCCGCAGCAAGCCGCTGGCCGCGGTGACCGTGCTGTGGTGGTCGTCGAGGACGGTGCGGCTCGCGCAACAGCGCCTGGGTCAATTGCGCGGTTCCGCTGCGTCAAACGCGCCTCTGCGCGCGGAAGACCTGCCGGATTACATTCTCGTCATCGAAGGCAGCGAGCCGCTCCGCATTCTGCGCGATGCGCGCGAGGATTTGCACAACATGGTTTTCCTCGAGCTCCCCGGCGGATTGCCGCTGGATTTCGGCAGTGTAGTTTTCTTTGACGGGAACGATGACGACGAAGCACGCACTGAGTTTCGTTTTCCGCGGCAGATAGACGGCCGCCCGACGCTGGACCCCCATGCCGAGCGCGTCGTCTTTCACTGCAGGGCCTCGGCCAAGAGTCCCCGCGCCGGCCGGCAGAACGATCTTTCCTTGCGAGCCGAATTTGAGCCGCGCGCGATGCGCGCCCACGGCCAATCCGATCTCTAGAAGCTTCAACCTGAGGTGCGGAACACTTTGAGGATTCTGACGAACCAGCCGGCATAGCTGTCCACGAAGGGCTTGAGGTGCTGGACAAGCGGTTGCACGAACCGGCTCTCCTGCACTGCATGAACAACCTTACGGAAGGCCTGTGCCCGCCGCTGTCTGCGCCGCTCCGTTTCGACCCTCCGCACCAGGGAAGGCGGGATAACCACGCGTACCACCGAAGACTTTTCTGCCGAAGTCTCCGGCGCGCAATCGATAGCCTCCAGCGCCGAGGCCAGGCTCTCGCCGAAATACCCTTGCGCCGGAAGGAGCATGGGGTGGTATGCCTCGGGAGGATGAATCACCGCCGGGTTTGTATTGATCTCCCACGCCTGCGGCTCGCCGGCCGCCACGCCATAGTCCATCCGGCCGTAGTCCACACCAGCTATAGAAAAAACCTTCCTTAACCAGGATTCGTGCGGATTTGTCTTCAGAAAATTCTGTTCTTCGAGCACTCGTTCCTCGGCAATCTCCATGGACGTGCGGCGCTTCACAAACCATTCCCGGTTAAACAACAGATTGCGCGGAAGAATACGCCCGCCGACGATGAAAGCACCGTAATTGCGATAGATACCAGCCGCGTCCGCCGCATCACAAAACTCCACGATCAGAAGATCCTGCAGCCGATGTCCGGCAACAACGACGTGTACGAGCGCTTTCTCGAGTTCCGACTGAGTGTGGAGCAGGGGTGTGAGGATGCTGTCGTGCTGGTTTTCTTCGCGGACAAATACGGGAAAATGATGCGCCGCCCGGGCATCGGTAGCCCGCGCGACACCGAAGCGGTTGATCCCGGTGTCGTGAAGCGTCCGCAGCAGCGCGTAGCGGCGCAAAACGCGGCCGGGATTATTTAGAGTGCGCACCGACGGCCCCGCCGCAGAAAGCTGTTCAAACACTTGCGTGGCCATTTCGGTCTGGACTGCCGATAGGCGCTCCAGATCCGAGAAGATGTAGGTACCCGGGGCGAACTGGCGGAGCCGCTGGAGGTCTTCATACGCGAGGAGTTGAATTCTATCGGCAAAGGCACGTCCCCAGGACTCGAGATACGTCTTCATCGTGTAACCGTGCGCCGCCGTCACGATGTAGAAGATCAAGAGGGCAATCCACCTCGTGTAATTGTAGGCGCAACTCCACTACTCGAGCTACAGCGCGCGCGATTCCGCCAATCCATTTTTTGGAGCCCGACCGAGCAGGTTGTTTTAGTTGGCTGAGGGCTTGGCAGCTTCCTTCTTGGCTGCAGGTTTGGCGGCCGGCGCGGCTTTCGGCTTCCAGAAGTCCGGATCCGCCTTGACCCACGAATCATCGGGATAGCTCATTCTGGGATTGAAGGCGAAGAGCTGGGTCTCAGAGCTTTCCAGCCCCTGGCTGTTGAATTCCTGGATCTTCTTCTGGCCTTCTTCGCCGAGCGCGTCCTGATAGGCCTTGCCGTGTATCTCGGGGAACTGATCCCACTCGGCAAGTGATTTCAGGGCGATGAAGATTACGTAGTGGCCCGGGTCGGATCCCGCTACCGCGTGGAAGATCACGAAATGATCGGCGGCATTCACTTTTTCATGCGCGGCCTTGGCAATTTTTCGAACCTCGGTGAAATGATCTCCGTGTCCGGGCTTGACGTGAATCGAGATCACAAGGAAATAGCGCCGTTCGCCGAGCGAGCCTTCTGTCCGCGGGTAACTGATGTCGGGCTCATACCGGAATACGCCGGTGCGGGATTCGCTAATGTAGTCGCCTTCTTTCTCCCCCAGCCGGGACAGCTCTGCGGAGAAAGCGGCATTTTTCCCGGTGGCCTGGTTATCCTTCTCCCAGTCGGCGGCTGAGTCGTAGCCGGTCAAAAATAGCGCGCGATTTTCTCCGGTCATCGAGGAAGCAGCGAGGTAATGGACCGGCCAGTTTGCTTTCGCGAAGGCGGCGGGCCAGCCCGCTTCCCACTTTTCGTGCGCAGAGCGCTTGCCGGGTTTCTCGACTTCGCGCCCGATAACCAAAACCTTGGGTGGACTTGCGGCTGGCTGTTGCGCGCTTGCAAATTGCACTGTGCCGAACCAAGCGCCCGCGACTAAAAAGAGCGTGACTGCCTTTTTCATGGTGCTGAACCTCCTCCGGTCAGTTGAGATTGGAATCCGAGTTCTCCGCTGCTCGAAACGCCCAGGAGAAACACTCCGAGGTGTACAGGGGTAGAGTGCGCGCAGTCTACTCCCGGACACTCGAATGTCAAAGTATTTCGCTGTGATTTTCTCCTGACACCATCCTTTCATTTCCTACGTCCTTATGTTTCAGGCAGAATACAGCCTCTCTGCTGGCACCCGACTGGGGGATACGATGAAACGCATCGCGCTGCTCGTTCCTGCACTGTTTCTTGTAGTTTCGCTCGCGCCGGTGGTCGCCGACGAGACTCCGCTCGCGGGCTACACTGCTGGTTCGTCTCGCACCGAGCGCCAGTGGGAAGAAAAATTGCGCGCCATTCCAAGCCCGGAAAAGCTCCGAGCCTACATGCAGCGTCTTTCCGCGCGGCCGCACCACGTTGGCTCGCCCTACGACAAGGACAACGCCGAATGGATCGCGGCGAAATTCAAAGAGTTCGGCTGGGACACGCACATCGAGCAATTCGACGTGCTCTTTCCGACGCCGAAAGAACGCGTTGTCGAGCTCGTCGAGGGCGGCCCGCGTTTCACCGCTAAATTGCAAGAGCCGGCCCTCCCGCAGGATCCCACCTCGGATCAACAAGCCGAGCAGCTCCCCACGTACAACGCGTACTCGATTGACGGCGACGTGACCGCGCCGCTGGTATACGTCAATTACGGCATTCCCGAGGACTACGAACAGCTCGAGCGCCTGGGGATTTCCGTCAAGGGCGCGATCGTCATCGCCCGCTACTATCATTCCTGGCGCGGAATCAAACCCAAGGTGGCCGCTGAGCACGGCGCCATCGGCTGCCTGATTTTTTCCGATCCGCACGAAGACGGCTTTTATCAGGGCGAGACCTTTCCCGCGGGTCCCTTCCGTCCGAAAGAGGGCGTGCAGCGCGGCAGCGTCGCCGACATGCCGTTTTATCCCGGCGATCCGCTCACTCCCGGCGTCGGCGCAACGAAAAATGCCAAGCGGCTGGACGTCAAAGACGCGCCGACAATTACAAAAATCCCAGTCCTGCCAATCTCTTACGCTGATGCGCAGCCGCTCCTTGCGTCGCTCGCCGGTCCGGTCGCGCCCGAATCGTGGCGCGGCGGCCTGGGCATGACCTATCGCATCGGTCCCGGCCCGGGAAAGGTTCATCTGAAGATCAAATCGAACTGGGACATCAAGCCGATCTACGATGTCATCGCGAAAATTCCAGGTACAACCAATCCCGATGAATGGGTCATTCGCGGCAACCATCATGACGGCTG
Source organism: Terriglobia bacterium (assembly GCA_041478415.1). Lineage (GTDB taxonomy): Bacteria > Acidobacteriota > Terriglobia > Acidiferrales > UBA7541 > Acidiferrum. Next base: position 5,169 of record JBGOWC010000042.1, on the reverse strand, counting down.
GGTGAACGGCGCCGAAGACCCGACATCCGGCATGGTCGCGGAGCTCGAAGAAGCGCGCGCCCTGGGCGAGCTCTTGAAAGCCGGCTGGAAACCGAAGCGCACGATTATCTACGCCGCGTGGGATGGCGAAGAGCCCGGCCTGCTCGGCTCGACCGAATGGGTGGAAGAACACGGCGACGAGCTGCGCGGGCACGCCGTCGCCTACATCAACTCCGATTCCAACGGCCGGGGATACTTTGGGATGGCGGCCTCGCACACGCTCGAAAAGTTCATCAACGATATTGCCCGCGACGTTCAGGACCCGGAGACCAAACTCACCGCGTGGAAGCGCGATCAGCTCCATGAAATTTCCACCGCCCGAACGGCGGAACGGCGGAAAGAAATCCGTGAGCGGACCGATCTCCGTGTTGAACCGCTTGGTTCGGGCTCGGACTTCACCACCTTCCTCCAACATGACGGCATCGCCTCGCTGAATATCGGCTTCGGGGGTGAAGATGAAGGCGGCATCTATCATTCCATCTACGATGACTTTTACTGGTATACGCACTTCAGCGACACGGATTTTGTCTATGGCCGGGCGCTCGCGCAGGCCGGCGGCAGCGCCGTCATGCGTCTTGCGGACGCCGACCTCCTGCCTTTCGAGTTCGCGAATTTCGCGGATACTGTGGAAACCTATGTGCGGGAGTTGAAGAAGCTGTCCGAAGGCAGGCGGGACGAGATCGCCGAGCGTAACCGCCAGATCGAGGAGGGTGTTTTTACCGCTACTTCCAATCCAGGGAAGAAGTTCGTGCCGCCCGCGGTCGAAGCTGTGCCTCCGCATCTGAACTTCGCGCCGCTCGAAAACGCAGCCGAATCCCTCTCCCGCAGCGCCGCGGAGTACAAGAAGGCGCTGGCTCGGGCAAACGAAAATGGCGGGGCGGCTCTAGGCTCCGCCTCGCTTGCCGAAGTGAATCGGCTGCTCATCGAGAGCGAGCGCAAGCTCACGACACCCGAGGGCCTCTCGAATCGTCCCTGGTTCAAGCACCAGCTCTACGCCCCGGGTTTTTACACGGGTTATTCCGCGAAGACGATTCCGGCCGTGCGCGAAGCCATCGAGCAGAAACAGTGGAAGCAGGCCGAGGAAGCCATCGCGCGAGTCGCCCGCGTCCTCGATGACGAAGCCGCGCTGATTTCCTCTGCCGCTTCCAAGCTCACCGCGATGCACTGAACCGCGGAGACCGCGCCGATGCCGGCTTACAACCTTGCACTCGTCGGCTTCGGCAATGTGGGCCGCGCGCTTCTCCGGCTGCTCATCGCCAAGGAGTCCGAGCTTCACCGCCGCTATGATGTGCGCTGGCGGCTGACGGGCGTGGCCACCCGCCGCGTCGGTTGGGTCGCCGAGCCCGATGGTTTGAATCCGCTCGCCTTGCTGAACGGCCACTGGCCCGCCAACCATTTGCACACGCCCCCGCAGAACGTCCGCGAGTGGATCGAACGATCCCGCGCGGACGTGGTCTTTGAAGCCAGCTCGCTCAACGCCCACAGCGGCCAGCCGGCCATCGAACATCTTCGCGCCGCGCTCGAGCTCGGCGCCCATGCCATCACCGCGAACAAGGGACCCATCGTCCATGCCTATCCTGAGCTCGCGGCGCTCGCCCGCGACCGCGGCAAGCAATTTCTCCACGAAGCCACCGTCATGGACGGCGTGCCCATTTTTTCGCTTTTTTCGCACGGGCTTCCCGCCGCCGATCTTCGCGGCTTTTCCGGCGTCCTCAATTCCACAACGAACGTGGTGCTCACGGAAATGGAGAAAGGCCGCACGCTTGAAGAGGCGGTGAAGCGCGCGCAGGCTCTGGGCGTGGCGGAAACGGACCCGACCGCTGACCTCGATGGATGGGATGCAGCGGTGAAGGTGGCGGCACTTGTGATCGTGCTGATGGGCGTGCCGATCCGGCTGGAGCAAGTCCAGCGGACGGGGATCAGGGAGCTGAGCGCGGAAAAGATTCGCTCGGTCCGCGAAAACGGGATGCGTTACAAGCTGGTCTGCCGCGCCGAGCGGCGCGGCGACAACGTGGAGGCCAGCGTGCGTCCCGAACTGCTTCTCGCTTCCGACCCGCTCGCCAATCTCGAAGGCACCAGCTCCGCGATTCGCTTCGACCTCGACGTTTTCAGCATTTCGCTCGTGGAATCGAATCCCGGAATTGATGCGACCGCCTACGGCCTGCTCGCCGATTTTATCCGCGCCGTTACGGCGTAGCCGTTAGCCCGCCCGCGTTCCGTTGGGAACGGGTTTCTCCGGCACGGCCAGCACCGGCGTGACGCCGTCCGCATAGCCGATATCGAACAACATCCCTTCTGAAATTTCGCCGGCCATCTTTTGCGCTTCGAGATTCACAACAAAGAGCGCTTGTTTTCCCTCAATCTCGCGCGGATTTTCACGCTCGCCCTTCATCCCCGCCAGGATCGTCCGTTTGTGGTCGCCAAAGTCCACGCTCAGCTTGACGAGCTTCCTGGATCCGGCCACATCTTCGACGCTCAGGATCGTCCCAGCGCGAATATCCAGCGCTTCGAGGGCGGAAATGCCGACAGCCGGTTTGATCGTGGCTGGATGGAATTCACCCATGCTTCACCGCGTGTTGCGGGCAACGTAGACAGGGTCAGGGAGCGCCGGATCGCACCGCTCGTCACGCACCGGAGACCCGGCAGCGAGGCGCAGTGGAATCACCCCGGCCCAAACGCGGAGATCGTAGTCCGGATCGTCATCAATGGGAGGACCGGTGCGAACCTTTGCCGACGCTTCGCTCAGCGGCAGGCGAAGGATGCTGGTGGCTTTCAGCTCCTTCTCAGTTGGCTGGCGCGCCTCGTTCCACCGGCCGGGCAGAATTTTATTTGTGAAGCCGCGCAGTGCGGCGAGCTTCTCCGCGGGATCATCCACCAGCACGGCCTTCCCAATCGCGACGACCGAGCGGTAGTTCATCGAGTGGTTGAAAACCGAGCGCGCGAGGACGAACCCATCCACGAGCGTCACCGTGAGGCATACCGGCACGCCCTCCTTCAAATGCTGCAGCATACGGCTCGCCGCCGAGCCGTGAAAGTAGATGGCGTCGCCGACGCGCGCAAACAACGTCGGGATCACGTAGGGCTGGTTGTCCATCGCAAATCCAACGTGGCAGACAAATCCCTCGTCGAGGATCTTGTAGACGGCATCGCGATCATAGACGCCGCGGTGAGGCTCGCGGACAACGCGCGTGCGGTCAGTCGGCGTAAAATTCTCTGGCACAAGTCACCCCATCTTGGAAACGTGACGCGGAGTTGATAGCCGGCGCCACCGCAGCATGAGCGAGGACAAACATTGAAATGCTAACACGAAGCGTGCGTGCGGAGCGTCCTGCTCCTCGGAAGCGGAGTGAAAATACCTCGCCAATTTGGTTTGCGATGGGAAAAAACGCGTGGCCGCGCCCCGCGCTACAACGAATGGGCGGGGTATGAGAAACTACCGCTCCGGAGAAGCCGACCGCTTGGCGGTCGCGCATAGAAAAAATGAGCACACCTGCTGTTCGTGAAACCGCCGCCGCACCGCTCGATACCGCCTGGGTGCGCGCGCAATTTCCTTCGCTGCAACTTGCCGTGAACGGCCACCCCGCGGCGTTTCTGGACGCCCCGGCGGGAACGCAGGTGCCGCGCCAGGTGATGGATGCGATCCAGGACTACTTCCTGAACGCGAACGCCAATACCTGCGGCGCGTTTGTCACGAGCAAGCGGACGGACGCGATGATCGCTTCGGCGCGAGCGGCCATGGCGGATTTGCTGAACTGTTCGCCGGAGGAAATCAGCTTCGGGCCGAACATGACGACGATTACGTTTGCGCTGGCCCGCGCGATCGGCAGGGAATTGAGGCCGGGCGACGAAATCGTGGTGACGACGCTCGACCATGACGCGAACGTCGCGCCGTGGCGCGCGCTCGAAGAACGCGGCGCCGTCATCCGGCAAGTGGATATTCACAAAGCTGATTGCACGCTCGATCTGGACGACCTCAAACGCAAGATTACGGCGAAAACAAAACTCGTTGCCGTGGGCTACGCCTCGAACGCCGTCGGGACGATCAATCCTGTCGCGGAAATCATCAAGCTCGCTCACGCCGCCGGCGCTCTGGCGTTTATTGATGCCGTGCACTACGCGCCGCACGGCCCGATTGATGTCCGCGCGCTCGATTGCGATTTTCTGGCCTGCTCGCCCTATAAGTTTTTCGGTCCGCACATGGGCGCACTGTACGGCAAGCACGATCACATGATGCGTTTCCGGCCGTACAAGGTCCGGCCTGCGCCCGACACAATTCCAGACCGCTGGGAAACTGGCACGCAAGTACACGAAGGCCTGGCGGGTGTTGCCGCGGCGGTGAATTACATCGCGGAGCTGGGTCGCCGCTGCGATCCGGGCGCTGCCAATCGCCGCGCTGCGCTCCTTGCGGCGTACCGCGCCATCCGCCAGCACGAATTGACGCTTGCCGCTCGCTTGATCGAAGGCCTGCTGGCGATTCCCAAGCTACGCTTCTACGGCATTACCGACTTGGCGCGATTTTCGGAACGAGTTGGCACCGTCTCCGTGCGAATCGAAGACCACACGCCGACGGAAATCGCCACGTTTCTCGGCGAGCGCGGCATCTTCACCTGGGACGGAAACTATTACGCGCTGAATCTCACCGAGCGGCTCGACGTCGAAGCAAGCGGCGGAATGCTCCGGATCGGCCTGGTCCACTACAACACCGCCGAGGAAGTGGATCGCCTGCTTGCGGCTCTGCGCGAATTCGCCGCTCGCTGACCCGCCATGGCCAAGCGACCGAAGCCCATTGTTTTGACGGTACTGGATGGCTGGGGCTTTCGTGCCGAAACGAAAGGCAATGCCATCGCCCTCGCGCGGAAACCCGCCTACGATGAGCTGCTCCAGAAATTTCCCAACACGCTGATTCACACCTCGGGACCGTTTGTCGGGCTGCCGGAAGGGCAGATGGGGAACAGCGAAGTCGGCCATCTGAACATGGGCGCGGGCCGGATCGTGCACATGGACATCACGCGGATCGACCAGCTCATCGCGACGAAACTATTTTTTAAGACGAAGTTGTTTGTCGAGGCGATGGAGCGGGGCCGCTCGCGGCAGCTCCACCTGATCGGCCTGCTCAGCGACGGCGGCGTG
>JBGOWC010000295.1:0-3332 GCA_041478415.1 Terriglobia bacterium | reverse complement strand
GGTGCTCCATGTGGGAAAGCAGGAAGGCGTAGGACGGGCGCGGGTGATGCGCGTCGTGGACGATAATGTCGCTCTCGCTGATGCCGTTGCCGAGCTGTACGACTTCGATGTCGCCGTCGCTGCGTCGCCGGATGCCTTTCTCGTGGTTCTTACCGAAGATCAGCGGCTTGCCGTGCTCGAGTTGCATCACGTGTTCATTGCGCGCGTCCTTCTCGGTGAGCGAGAACCATGCGCCGTCGTTGAAGATGTTGCAGTTCTGCAGAATTTCGACGAATGCGGAGCCGCGGTGCGCGGCCGCGTGCTTGAGCGTGTCTTTCAGGTGCTGCTGGAAAACGTCCACCGAGCGGGCGACGAACGTCGCTTCGGAGCCGATGGCCAGCGAAATGGGATTGAACGGGCGGTCCACGGAGCCGAAGGGAGTGGATTTGGTCTTCTTGTTGAACTCCGACGTCGGCGAGTACTGCCCCTTGGTAAGGCCGTAGATGCGGTTGTTGAAGAGGAGGACTTTGATGCCCACGTTGCGGCGGAGCATGTGAATGGTGTGATTGCCGCCGATGGAGAGCGCGTCGCCGTCGCCGGTGGCCACCCAGACTTCGAGGTCGGGTCGAATCGCTTTGATGCCTGTTGCGACCGCGGGCGCGCGGCCGTGAATGGTGTGAAACCCGAACGTGTTCATGTAATAGGGGAAGCGGCTGGAGCAGCCGATCCCGCTGACGACGACGAAATTTTCGCGCTTGATTCCGAGCTCGGGGAAAATGGACTGCACCGCGGAGAGGATCGCGTAGTCGCCGCAGCCGGGACACCAACGGACTTCCTGGTCGGTCTGAAAGTCTTTCTTCGTCAGTGTCGGAAGCGTGGCCGTGGTCATGACTGCGTCTCCTGAATCCCGAAGAGCACAGACCCCTCCGTTGTCGGGGTAAACGGAAGTCTGTGCTGCTAAATGCCGAGCATCTCCTCGATCTTCACTTCGATCTCATTCTGCTTGAACGGGCGGCCCTGAATCTTGTTGAGGCCGACGGCGTCCACCAAATATTTCGCGCGCAACAGCCAGAGAAGCTGGCCCATGTTCAATTCGGGGACGAGAATTTTTTTGTAGCGCTTCATCACGTCGCCGAGATTGCCCGGCAGTGGATTCAGGTGCCGCAGGTGGACGTGGCCGACGCGGCGGCCTTTTTCGCGCTGCGCTTTCAGCGCGGCCGTGATCGAGCCGTGCGTTGAGCCCCACGCGACGATGAGGAGGTCGCCCTCGGGATCGCCGGCCGGCTCCAGGTCGGGAATATCCTGCGCGACGGCCGCGACCTTCGCAGCGCGGATGCGCACCATATTCTCGTGATTCAGCGGCTCGTAATTGATGTTGCCGGTAACGTCCTGCTTCTCGAGGCCGCCAATGCGGTGCTCGAGCCCGGGCGTCCCGGGGACGGCCCAGGGCCGCGCGAGCGTCTGCGGATCGCGCTTGTAGGGCAAGAAACCTTCCGGATTTGTCGCGAAGCTCACCGGGATTTCCGGAATCTCGCTAACTTCCGGGATGCGCCAGGGCTCCGAGCCGTTGGCGAGGTAGCCGTCCGAAAGAATAATCACCGGCACCATGTACTTGATGGCGATGCGGCAGGCTTCGATGGCGACCCAGAAGTTATCCGACGGCGTCGCCGAGGCGAGAACAGGGATCGGCGCTTCGGAATTTCGTCCGAAGAGCGCCTGCAACAAATCAGCCTGTTCCGTCTTCGTCGGCAAACCGGTGGACGGGCCGCCGCGCTGAATGTCGCAGATCACGAGAGGCAGCTCGATGGCGACGGCGAGTCCCAGCGCTTCCGTCTTAAGCGCCATGCCCGGGCCAGAGGTTGTGGTGATCGCCAGCGCGCCGGCATAGGCTGCGCCGATGGACGACGTGATGGCCGCGATTTCGTCTTCGGCCTGAAAGGTCATCACGCCGAAATCTTTGTACTGCGAAAGCTCGTGCAGGATGTCCGACGCGGGCGTGATCGGGTACGAGCCTTGAAAGAGCGTCAGCCCAGCCTTGCGCGCCGCGGTCACGAAGCCCAGCGCCAGCGCCTGGTTGCCGCTCAGGTTGCGATAGAAACCCGGCGAAAGCTGCGCGGGCGGAATTTCGTAGCTGACTTGAAAGGCCTCGGTTGCTTCGCAGTAGCTGTAACCCGCCTTCAACGCCAGCTTGTTGGCTTCGACGAGGAGCGGCTTGTTCTTGAATTTATCTTCAATCCAGCGGACGGTAGGGTCCATCGAGCGGTTGTAGAGCCAGTAGCACATCCCCAGAGCGAAGAAGTTCTTGCAGCGGTCCATCGTCTTGGCGTCAATGCCGAGGTGCTGGAGGGCCGCGCGGGTGAGGCGCTGGAGCCCGACGGGGAAGAGGCGGAACTTGTCAAGCGAATGATCCTCGAGCGGACTGACCGTCATCTGCGCTTTGCGCAGATCGTTTTCCTTGAAGCTGTCGCTGTTGACGATCAGGATGCCATTGGCCTTCAAGTCCGCGACGTTCATCTTCAGCGCGGCGGGATTCATGGCGATGAGGACGTCCACGGCGTCGCCGGGCGTGTAGACATCGCTGGAGGAGAAGTGGAGCTGGTAGCCGCTCACGCCGGGGAGCGTCCCCGCAGGCGCGCGAATCTCCGCGGGGTAATCCGGGAAGGTGGCGATGTCGTTTCCGTAGAGCGCGACGGTGTTGGTGAACTGGCTGCCGGTGATCTGCATGCCGTCGCCGCTGTCGCCGGCGAAGCGGATGACCGCCTGGTCGAGAAACTCGCGCCTATGCTTCGACAGCGGTATTTCGATCAGTGTTGCCATGATGTCGCAAAACCCTCGGGCCCTGAGATTGCCCCTTCAAATCTCCTCGGTTCCCCCTGGAGGAGTCCGGCTCAAATTGTCTGGGATGAACGGATTGCCCGCCGCATGCCCACCCGAAGAGCCGACAATCTCAAAGCATAGCACAACGCGGAGAGGTCGGCGGAGGTTGTGCCCGGGGGCGAGCCCGCGATGTGCACTCTAAAAGGAATGATGTGAAAGACGGGAGAACGGTTGCATGGACAGAAGCCAGCCAGGTAAAGAGAAACAGGAGGAGATGGATAGTGGGTCAGTTTCCGGCTAGCGGGTCATGCGCCCACGCAGCTTGTTTCCAATTGCGCCGACTTCCATCCGCAATCGGCGGAAAGCCCCAAATGGAGCTTCCAACCTTTCACGATGCGACATCAAGGAAGTCTAGGAAATTTCACTTGTCCGGTTAGCGTGTTTATCAGGCGGTAGTGCGCAAGGGCCAACGACATCGACAGTTCATCCGAGTTGCTTGTGTTCATTAAGTTGAAGATGGGAATCAAAATCCATCC
>JBGOWC010000169.1:0-5217 GCA_041478415.1 Terriglobia bacterium | reverse complement strand
CTCGTAGAAAAGTTCGATGGCGCGAGCGAATGCGAGATAAGGGTTCGGGGTGCGCAATGAGGCCAGCGGGGCGAGTTCCGAGCCGCGCTCGAGCGCAATCCCCTCCTCCACGAGTACGGCCGAGGCGCGCGTCGTGCGGAGAAGTGGAAAGTATTTTCGGTTGGCCAAGAATGTGAGTTGGCCCGGGGTTGCGTACTCGATTCCAGCGACGCCGGTGATCTGCGTCTCCGGCTTCCCCTCGAGCCGACAGCCGAGTTTTTGCGCGATCTCTCCAAGTCTCATGGAAAACTCCTTGGGAAACTCTGCGAGTCTCGCATAGCGTGAGCGGGGAAGTACAGGCAGGGGCCCTATTCGGTAAACAAGCGGGTCTGGCCGGACGCTGCGGCGACCGCGGCGGGCTTCCGGCGGGCCACACCTACGACGCCCAGGACGGTGAGTTCGGACAGTGCCACACGGGGCACGAAGATGTGGTCCGTGGCCGAATTCATGTCCGGCGGCGTGATTTGCACCCCATTGTCGAGGAGCGAGAGCAGATCATTGGGCACGACACCCTCAAGGGTCTCGTTATCCCGAAAGCGCATGCGAACCCACAGGCCGTCCAGTTTAGGCCGGCTCAGAAATGCCTTGCGCTGGGGCTCAAAATCGTCGGAAAACTCACGGACAAAGTAGATGGAACGGATCCGATCAAGGGGAATCGGTTGGTGCTCTCCGTCCGGTGTCAGAAGGTCGATCGGATCCGCCTGCCCGAGCCGCCCCGGGTTCAGATATCCCCGGACCGGGCGTTTGTCCGATAACACCACAACGACTTTCTTGTGCGTAGAGGCTGGGTAGCGGCTTTTCAAGTTCGGTCAAGTTCCCGGCGGAGTCCAAATGGCCAAGTTGCCAATTTTCGTCGTGTATGTTATGTTATGCACGTTATCCTGTCAACCTGTTGTTTTTGCTGGGTTTACGCCCGGAGTGCTGCGCGTTGACTGACAAAAGGCAAATCCTCAAATCGGCTTCGATCATCTCCGTCGTCACCATCTTTAGTCGAGTTCTCGGTTACGTCCGTGACCAACGACTGACGCTCCTCCTCGGCACCACGTTGGCTGCAGATTCCTTCGTTCTCGCCTATCGCATTCCCAACCTCTTTCGGCGTCTCGTGGCCGAAGGCGCGATGACCTCTTCGTTTATCCCTGTCTTCACCAGCTACATGGCGGACAAGCCGAAAGAGGAGATTTGGGGCTTTGCGAATCGTCTTTTCTGGACACTGGCGCTGATCGTCGCCGCCATTACCGTTCTCGGGATCGTTTTCTCGCCCGGTGTGGTCCACATGTTCACGCGCTCGAGCTTTGACGGAGGGCAGTGGGACCAGGCGGTATACCTCAATCGCATCATTTTTCCCTATCTCTTCTTCATCGGCCTGGCCGCGCTGGCCATGGCCATCCTGAATTGCTTCCACATATTCGGTCTGCCGGCGGCCACGCCTGTGTTTCTCAATCTTGCGATTATCACGTTTTCCGTCGGTGCTGTATGGCGCCATTTCAAGGACCCCGCCATTTCCCTGGCAGTCGGCGTTCTCGTGGGTGGCGCTCTGCAATTCCTAATCCAGATTCCATTCCTCGTTCGACAGGGAATGCGTTTCGACTTCGGCATTTCATTCACGCATCCCGGCGTTCGGGCCGTGGGGCGTTTGATGCTTCCCGCCTTCTTCGGTATCGGAGTGGCCCAGATCAATTTTCTGGTGGATACATTCTTCGCCACCGCGGCGAAAATGCCGCGAGGCAGCCTTACGTCGCTGTACGTCGCCGATCGCGTCATGGAGCTGGTCCTCGGCGGGTACGCCATCGCCGTGGCCACCGCCATTCTTCCAATGATGTCCCACCAGGCGGCCGCAAAGGAATACGACGCCATGAAGCGCACGTTCGGCTTTGCGCTGCGCATCGTTTCCTTCATCACACTTCCCGCCGCGCTCGGCCTCATGATTCTCCGGGAGCCCATCATCCGCGTCCTTTTCCAACATGGACAATTCGTGGCCGAGTCCACGCGTCTGACTGCGCGCGCGCTCCTCTACTACGCCGCGGGGCTTCCTGCCTTCGCCGCCGTAAAGCTCGTGGTGCCCGCGTTTTATTCCACAAAGGATACGAAGACGCCGGTCATCATCGCTGCAATCGCACTGGTCTTGAATATCGTTCTCAATGTGGTTTTCTTGAATTTCTTCTTTCGCACCTTTCAGAACGGTGGTCCGGCTCTGGCGACGTCGCTGGCCGGCTATTTCAATTTCTTCGCTTTGTTCATCATTTTTCGCTGGCGCTTCGGCCGCCTGGGCACCATGGACATCTTGTCTTCCTTCGCAAAGACCAGTCTCTGCTCTGCCATCATGGGTGTAGCCTGCTGGGTAGGCCTTCGCTACTCGCAGGCCGCGATGAACGGGCGATTCCTGGTGGCCTTGCTTGTCTTTTCCGGTCTGATTATCGGTGCGACTGTTTTATATCTCGGCCTGGCATGGCTCATCCGTTGCGACGAGATTGAAGAAGTCTACGGCATCGCCGTGCGCCGGACCGCGCCCGATAATAAGTATTTGGGGTCTTGATGGAACTACCTGACGCCATTTCGGCGTTTCTCACGCATGTCCGGGTCGAAAAAGGCCTTTCGGCGAACACCGTCTCCGCCTATCGGCGCGACCTCCGCAAATTCCAGGAGTTTTCGCTCAAACACAAGCTTACGCTGGAAAAAAGCGGGCGCGACGACCTGGTCGATTTTCTCGCGAGCCTTTACCGCCAGAAGCTCGAAAGCCGCACCGTTGCGCGGCACCTGGTCACGTTGCGAAATTTCTTTCGCTTCGCCCAGATGCAGGAGTTCATCTCGTCGGACCCTTCCGCCAATCTGGAGTCGCCGAAGATTCGGCGGTCTCTGCCCGGCTATTTGCGCCTCGAAGAAGTGGAGCGTCTGCTTGAACAACCCAATCAGAAGACTCCGTTGGGACTTCGCGACCGGGCCATGCTTGAGGTTCTCTACTCCACCGGGCTTCGCGTGTCTGAGCTCGTCGGTCTGCGCGTCGCGGATCTCGACACGAAGGTTGGCTGCGTGCGCTGTATCGGCAAGGGCGACAAGGAACGGATCGTTCCCGTCGGCCGGAAGGCCCTCGCCACTGTGGAATCGTATCTTCGCGAGGCCCGTCCGCAATTGATGGCGAAGAATCGTATCGCTGTAGGAGCGCCGCCGCTGTTTCTCAACCGCCGAGGTGGTCCGCTCAGCCGTGTGGGCGTTTGGAAAATCCTTTCGGGGTACGGGCGCCGCGCCGGATTGCGCATGTCGATGACACCGCATATGCTCCGGCACAGTTTTGCGACGCACCTGCTTGAGCGCGGCGCGGATCTGCGATCGGTTCAGCTTATGCTGGGACACGCGGACATTTCTACGACCCAGATTTACACGCACGTTGTCGAGGAACGCTTGAAACAGATCTACAAGGCTCATCATCCCCGCGCTTAGCGGCGCGGACCCTGGGGACTCATTTAGGCTTCCCGCGCACGGTGTGAAGCGCGGGAGGCCATGGACGCGAGGAGAGCAATGCCTGATTACATGTTTCTGCTAGAAAGCCGGCTCTCGCCGGAACAGCGAGCCGCGATGCTTCGCGTGCAGGAGCTGGCCGCGGCGATGGGCCTCAACATCTACCTGACCGGAGGAACGGTGCGCGATCTCATCACCGGTGCGTCCCTTCGCGATCTGGACTTCACCGTGGAAGGGAATCCATCCAAAATGGCCCGTGAGCTGGAAAAGGGCGGCGCCAAGATTCGCCACGAAGACGAGCGGCTGCGCCACGTGGAAATTCTTTTCGCCGGCGACTGCGAAGGAAGCGTCGCGGCCGCGCGGGATGATTACTACGTTCGCCCGGGGACTCGGCCCGAGTATCGCTGGTCCACGATCATGGAGGATCTCCGGCGGCGTGATTTCTCTCTGAACGCCATCGCCATTTCTCTGAACCCTGCTTCGCGCGGTCTCCTCCTCGATCCCGCCAACGGACTTTCGGACGTCGAGCGCGGAGAAATCCGGGCGCTCACCATCCATTCCTTTACAAACCAGCCGGTGCGGCTTCTCCGCGCCCTGCGCTACGCCGCGCGAATGGGCTTCAAGCTCGAAGCGCGCACGCAAGAATGGTTCGCGCTCGCGATCGAACGCGACCTTCATCATTCGATTTCACCCGATGACGCAGGCGAGGAGCTTCGCTCCGTCGCCAGGGAAGAGCGGCCGGCGGCGACGCTCAAATCCTGGGAATCGCACGAAGTGCTCGAAGCCGTTCATCCCCAGCTTGCGAAGCGCCATCCGAATTACGTGGCGATTGCGCGTCTGAACAAGATCCGCGAAGACCTGTTTTCCGCGGGGCTGCGCCCGCGACTCGCAAATCCCATGCTCGCGGCCATCCTCGGCCGCTTGAAGTCGCGCGAGCAGAGCTCGCTTCTTTCAAAGCTTGGATTTCGGTCGGCTGAAGCGGAAGCCGTGCTTGGTCTCGAGGAGGTCGCCCTGGATTCCCAGAAGGAATTAACCGGGCGAAAGATGACTGCGCCGGTGGATTCGTACCATTTCCTTGAAAAGCTTCCGCTCGAGCAACTCGCTTATCTCCTCGCTGAATCGTCAAAGTCGAAGGCGCTCTCCAGAATCCGTGCCTATCTCCACAAATGGCGGCCGCTCCGCGCAACGCTGCAGTCCGCGGTCACGGAGCTGGAGGCCTTGGGCATGGCCCGCGGCCCCAAGTTCGATGCGGTCATCGAACAGTTCTTCGCGCTACAGCTCACCGGCAGGGGCAAGACTCCCGAAGATCGCGTAAAGGTCTTGCGAAAGCTTTCCGGAATCAAGGAGCCCCCGAAGAAGAAAATAGAAGAAAAAAAGAAAAAACCTGGGAAGGGCAGTGAGAAGGCCCATTCCGACGCCGAGAGCAAGGCCCATCACGCGGCCGCACATGCCATCCACGCCAGAGCAGTGGCGAAGGGAGCGGCGCATTCGGCGAAAGCGTCGAAGCCGGCAGGTAAGAAGCCCGCAGGTCATCGGGTGAAGCGCGCGCGCGGTGCAAAACGCAGCCGCCGGAAGTAGCGCTCTCGAATCAGGGCTTCAACTCGGAGAATCCACAGCCGCGGGGTCGCAAAACTTCTCGCGGCGATTTAGAATCGAGGCCCATGGGTCAGCCGCAGTTCGTTCATCTGCACCTGCACACGGATTTCAGCCTGCTCGACGGCGCCT
>JBGOWC010000012.1:0-12684 GCA_041478415.1 Terriglobia bacterium | reverse complement strand
GTGGGGTCGCTGAGAAAGATTCCATAGGCTGTCTGGGATGGCGGAACCACGGGGCTGGGGAAGATCTGCGCCTCCCAGCGCAAGCCGAAATTCAGAGTCAGGCCGGGCAGGATCTGCCATTTGTCCTGGGCGAAGAGCGCAAAGTCTTCATTTTTGATGCGGGAAGCCCCAGGGGGAGGCACATTGGGAAGCCCGGTGGGAATTCCGTCCTGGAGGAAGAACCTCAAGGGTCCGCCGGTGAAGTTGGAATCATTCGGGCAGAGGGTGCCGAATCCCACCAGGGACATGTCGGTGAAGGTTCCGTCGTCGCAACCCGCCGCTAACGGGCCAAATCCTGCTCCGAGGGCAGGGTCCGAAGCGTAATGCAGGAAGCCCACCACGCTGTCGAATTGAAGCTCGCCATCGAAGAAGCCGCTGAAGGTTTGATCGTTGAGGGTGTGCAGCCATTCGCCGCCCAGCTTGAAGGTGTGCTTGCCGTGGACGACGGAGAAGCTGTCCCGGAGTTGGGTACGCCAAATCAGTTCGTCCACATTGTGCTGCAAGAAGAACGGCGCGCCGAATCGAAAAGCGCCTGGCAGGTTTGTGACCGGGTCGGTGAAGGCAATAGCCGTGTCCGCGGGGACGCTGGAGGGCACTGGGGAGCGCGGGCGCAGTTCGCGGGCGTAGGTGAAGTGGGCTTCGTTGAGCTTGGTCGAAGAGACCGTGGTAAAGAAATTGAAGTTCAGGGCCTGGATTTTGGACGGGCCCTCTGTGCCGTTGGCGGAATTCCCGTAGGTGGCCACGTCGAAGGTCTGATTGGTGTTCTTCGAATAGTCGAAGTTGTAGGAGGCGAAGAACTGGTTCTTGTCCGAAATGTTCCAGTCAAAGCGGCCGAGCAGGGCCGAGTTGCGGACGGGATGCTCGACCGGGAGGCCGTCGTTCTGACCGGTGGAGGTCTGAATGAAATTGAGCAGGACCTGGCGCTGGCATTCGGGGTTGGCGGTGATCTGCACGTCGGTGATGTTGGAGTTGAAGACCGGGTTCGAGACGGCGCAGGGGGTGGTGCCGATGTGCGCGCTCAAATTATCGCGCGTCAGAGTTTCCCGGATGTGTTCGAAGGCGACGAAGGCAAATATCTTATCCTTTTTGATGGGGCCACCGATGGTTCCGCCGAGCTGCTCGCGATGGAAGCCGTTGAGGGGCTTGCCGTCGGAGGTATTGGCGGTCAGGGCCTTGAGGCGCTGGAAGTAGAAGACGCTGCCGTGGATATCGTTGGTGCCGGACTTGGTGATGACGTTGACGACGCCGCCGGCGGTGCGGCCGAATTCGGCACCCGCACCGGAGGCGATCACCTGGAACTCCTTCACGGCGTCCAGGGTGATGTCAATGGCCGCGCGCTGGCCGCCCATCTGTTCGCCGAAGAAGCCGTTGTTGTAATCGCCGCCGTCCAGGCTGATGTTGTTGAAGACGCCGCGCTGGCCGTTGAAGTTGATCTCATCGCCGTCCGGCCCCTGCACGATGCTCACGCCGGGGGTGAGGGTGAGCAGATCCTCGAACTTGCGCCCCAGGACGGGAGTCTTGGAGATGGAAAGCTCGTTGAGCGTGGAGGAGGACTCCGTCTTGGTCGTTTCCACCACGGGCACGTCGGAGACTACGATTCTGTCCGACGCCGACGAAACCTTCACGGTGAGCGCGAGATTGATCGTCTGCCCAACCGTCAAATTGAGGTTCTGCTGCTCGATCACGGCGAACCCTTGCTTTGTCACCGTCAGTGTGTACCGCCCGGGCGGCAGATTCAGAAGTGCGAAGTGCCCGTCGGCGTTTGTCTTGTCTCCGCGAGCCAGATTGGTGTCCAGATTCTTGATTTCGATGGCGGCATCCGGCACGCTGCCGCCCTTTTCATCCGTTACATCGCCCTGCACGGTTCCCGATGTGATCTGCGCCTGACCCCAACTCGATGTCGCGCACACCAGAACAAGCGCGAGCCCAAACATAACCCACACGATTCTTTTCATCTTTCCTCCGAGCAGTTCCCCCGATATTTCCCCTACTTTGACTGCAAGCGGGCCGTCCTCCCGATGCAAAGGACGGATTTCTAGCCTAAACTGCGCGAGTGTAGGGCAGGAATTGCGGCTATGCAAGGCACTTCCTGTGGAAACTTTGCGGATATCTGCGAGCGGCGAAAAAACCGCCTTGACAAGTGCGGGAGAGAGCGGTTTCTAGCCCCTGTGATAGCGTGAGGGAACCAGGTCGTCGCGATCAAATTCCACTTGTTCGAAGGAAGCCGCGACTCCGTACCAGCCGGGCGTCGCCGCCGGTTCGACCCGCCGCACCTCCGCCAGCGTTACCATCGCGACGTTGCCGCGTCCCAGCGGGCGGCTGACGAGCACCACTTCGATTTCAAGCGAGCTTCCCGCCGACAGTTCCCGTGGACAGAGAAAATAAACGCCCGTGGAGCTGATATCCCGCGTGACCAGCGTTACGGGAAATTTTTCCGCTATTCCATTGACCCCGCGCAATCGCAGCGGCAATTTCAGCGTCGCACGCGGGTATTCCCTTTGCTCCGGGTGCATGCCCACGGCGTGCGTCGGAACGCGCGCGAATCGGCGCGGCTGCCCGTCGCTCGGGAATGGCATGACGCGTAATTCCGGGGCGCGCTCCGTCTGCCGCGGCGCGACGGACTCAGCTCGCGTCTCCGCGCCCTCCGGCTTTTCCAGTTGCCTTGCGCGATTTGCAGCGCTCATTTTAGCCCCGAGATGCACCCCTTCGATGGGGGCCGATAAGATGACATCTGCGCCGGCGACCGTCAATCAAGGGAAAACTTCGCAATGTCCTATCCTGAAACATTGGGTTCCAGTACCACAAAACCTCCTGGAATCCGGCCTCGCCGTTCCAAGACGTCTTCCAATATGGTTCTCGACGATTGCTCGCATCCCGCCTATTTTGGGGAGTCTGCATGTCAAAGCGCTTCGCCAGTTTGAGGCGCCGTTTCGGATAGATTTGTATTTGTTCTCGGGTCAAGCTGAACGTTTCCAAAGGGCGCCGGGGGCCGCAGCGCTGCACGGTTCTAGCTGAAGGGAAGTCTCAGTTCATGTCCATTTCGACGATCGGACCACCCAGGGCGGCGCACCCGGCAAAGGATTCAGCGGCTCGCACCTCGGCCATGATTTTCGCGGCGTTTGCGGCGGTGTACGTCATCTGGGGTTCGACCTATTTCGCTATCCGCATCGGCATCGAGTCTTTCCCGCCCCTCATCCTCGCGGGGGCGCGGCACCTTCTGGCCGGTCTGATTCTCTACTCGATTGTTCGCTGGAAAACCAATTTTCGGCCTACAGCCGCAAATTGGCGCGCCGCGTCCATCACCGGTGTTCTGCTGCTGTTTGCGGGGAATGGCGGCGTCTGCTGGGCGGAACAAACGGTTCCGTC
The DNA here is from genome assembly GCA_041478415.1 of Terriglobia bacterium. Taxonomy (GTDB): domain Bacteria; phylum Acidobacteriota; class Terriglobia; order Acidiferrales; family UBA7541; genus Acidiferrum. Next base: position 9,279 of record JBGOWC010000012.1, on the reverse strand, counting down.
GGGCATTACGGCGTTGCTGGTAGCCACTGTGACGCTGTGGCTCGTCCTCGTCGATTGGCTGCGCCCTGGAGGCATTCGGCCCACGCTCCGCGTCGCGGCGGGCCTTGTTCTGGGTTTTGCCGGCCTCGCTTTGCTGGTCGGCCCAGCTCATCTTGGAGGCTCGGAGCGCGTCAATCCCCTCGGCGCCGCCGTACTCGTGTTCGCGTCTTTTTCTTGGGCCTGCGGGTCGCTCTATTCCAAGCACGGCTCGCTGCCCAGCTCCCCCCTTCTCGGCGTTGCCATGCAGAGCCTCGTCGGGGGCGCGGTTCTTTGGATTGCGGGCTTGTCCTTCGGCGAAGGCCGTGGGCTCCATTTCGCGGCCATCTCGCTTCGTTCCTGGCTTGCCTTGGGCTACCTCATCGCCTTCGGCTCCGGAATCGGTTTCACCGCCTATCTCTACATCCTGAAGAAGAGCACCGCGTCGCGCGTTGGCACCTATGCCTTCGTGAATCCGGTCGTCGCTCTATTTCTTGGATGGGCTTTCGCGCACGAAGGCGTGACTCTGCGCACCTGGGCTGCCGCCGCCGTGATCCTGACCGCGGTCATTCTTGTGATTACAGCTCCCCACAAGGATCCGGCCCATGCCGACGATGCTGTTCCCGTTCCCGGCGAGGCGTAGGACTTTTCCACTTTGACGCACCATTCCGGATAGATTTGTTTTTCCGTCTGCGGTAATTTGGCTCTGTCAGGATGACGCCGATGAACACGATGACCATGGCACACCGCAATTCTCTCGAGACGGCCGGTCCGCGAGTAGCGAACGAGCGATACTGGCGCGCGGTTCTCGCCCGCGACCCTACATGGGACGGCAAATTCGTTCTCGCCGTGCGCTCGACGCATATTTATTGCCGGCCGTCCTGTCCGGCGCGGCGCCCGCTCCGGCGCAACGTTCTTTTCTTCGCCCAGCCGGCTGAGGCGGAAAAGCAGGGCTTTCGCCCCTGCCTCCGCTGCCGGCCCAACGAAGTTTACGCGGCAACTGCGTTGGTCGCGCGCGCGGCGCGCCATCTCGCAAGAAACGAAGACGAAGGCATCCGCCTCGCCGCGCTCGCTTCGGCGCTCGGCAGCACGCCCGGCGCGCTTCGCCGTGCGTTCCGCCAGGTTGCGGGTCTCACGCCGCGGGCCTTTGCCGACGCCGTGCGCGTGGATCGCTTCAAGAAGGAATTGCGCGACGGCAAAAGCGTCGCCGACGCGCTTTATGGAACCGGTTACGGCTCGTCGAGCCGCGTCTATGAACGCAGCAACGCACAACTGGGAATGACGCCGGCGATCTACCGCCGGGGAGGAGAAGGCATGAAAATTGGCTACGCGATTGTGAATTCACCGCTCGGGAAAATTCTCGTCGGCGCCACCGAACGCGGAGTTTCGGCGGTTTACCTCGGAGAAGCGGAAAAATCCCTAGTACAAGCGCTGCGCGAAGAATATCCTCGCGCGGAGGTTTCTCCTGCGGCTCCGCCGTTTTCTCAATGGGTCCGCGCGATCGTTCAGCATCTTGAAGGAAAACAGCCGCGGCTCGATCTGCCGCTCGATCTCCAGGCGACGGCGTTTCAGCGCCGCGTCTGGCAGGAGTTGCAACGAATCCCGTACGGAAAGACGCGCACCTATAGCGACGTCGCGCGCGCCCTCGGCCGGCCGAAAGCTGTCCGCGCCGTCGCCCGCGCTTGCGCCACGAATCCCGTCTCGATCGTGGTGCCATGCCACCGCGTCATCCGCGAAGATGGCAGTCTGGCGGGCTACCGCTGGGGCCTCTCCCGCAAACAGCGCCTCCTCGACCGCGAGCGCGAAGCCAGCGCGGACTGATCCAACGCGCAAGGACGCCGATGGAATCCACTGTCCGTCCATTATTGTAGGGAGTGCTTATCGCTTGGAGTGCGGCGGCTCTTGCCCTGAGCAGAGCCGAAGCGCGCCACCGCTTTTTTCGGCCGGTTCTGTACCTAGGCGCGCGGCTTGATTTTTGTCACGCCCTTCGGCCAGTCCTGTTTGAACCGTGAATCCGCGATCTTGCCGTTCAGCGTGATGTTCTTGTAGTGAAAGATGAAGTAGTCGCCCGAGCCCGTTTCGAAAAACTTCTGCTGGACCGCCATCCAGGACGATTGGTCAATCCAGATCTGAATCTTCGCAATCTGGTCTCGCATCTGGTCGGACTTCGGCGTCAGCTCCAGCACCACGGTCTTCCGCCCGTCGAACGATTCTTCTCCGAGAAACGTCAGTAGATAACTCTTTCTCAGATTTTCGCTTTTCGTTCCGAAGCCCAGCAAAACGTATTGATCCACCATCGCCCGGTTCTTTCCCAGGTCGTACTCTTCCACGCGGTTGATCTTCGGATTGAACAGGTACAGTGAATCCCCGGTCCGCAAAATCGTCCGCGGATCGGGCTTGGCAATCTCGATGCGCATCTTCTCATCGTGGCGCACGTAGATTTGCCCGGTTTCCACCGACATGTCTTTCACCACGGCTGTAAACTTGCTGTGCTCGATGTCCGCCGTTACGGAGCGGAACTCCGCTGCGCCCCTGTCCATCTGCTTCAGAACGCTTTCGACCGTCCATCGCGAAGAATTTTGCGCCGCAGCAAGAGTCGCGGCGCACGCCAGCGCGGCGACGGCAAAGGAATAGTATTTCGCTGAAGTTCGCTTCAAAATTTGCCTCTGTTGCTGGCTCGAGCCGTTGGAAAAACTCTCTGCGGTTCCATGCTAGCACAGGAAAAAATGGACACCAAAGCGTGTGGCGGCTTCCGATGCTTCCCGCGGGAAGGAAAAAATCATGGCTAGCGCCGGACCTGCACCTCGTAACTCGTCACCGTGCCGTCGGCGGTCCGCTCGGGCTCGATCCGGATAATCTCAAACCCTTGCCCGCGCAGTTCCGGAATGGACCGCTGCAGCGCGCCGTGCAGGTCGTTCGAGAGCTCGGGTGTGCGTATCGGCGGCGCGAGCACGCGCGCATCCACGCGATACGTCCTCGTTCCGGCATCCTCGCTCACCAACGTTACCTGGCCCGGTTGCGCCGGCAAGCCGACCTGCGGCTGGTCCTGAAACCATCCGCGCGGCGTCAGCAGCACAAAGATCAGAATCCCCGCAACCGCCAGGTCGTACTGCCACGTGCCGCGTTCGTACGACCAGAAAATCGTTCGCGTGAAGATCTTCCAGATCGCATTCATTTCAATCCGCCGGTACGCCGTCCACGATCACGCCGTCCCGCATGTGCACCACGCGGTCCAGATACGCAGCTGCTTCCGGGTTGTGCGTGATCATGACGATCGTCTGCCCCAGATCCTTGTTGAGCTGCCGCAACATCGCCAGAACCACCTCGGAGTTTTTCGTGTCCAGGTTTCCCGTCGGCTCGTCCGCGAGGAGAATTTTCGGCTCGTTGATGATCGCCCGCGCGATGGCCACGCGCTGCTGTTCACCGCCGGAAAGCTCCGACGGTTTGTGATGCAGCCGCCCCCCGAGGCCGAGCAGCTTCGTCACCACGTCGAAGCGGTGCGGGTCGAATCCGTTGCCGTGAATGTATTGCGCGATGGCGATGTTGCCCTGCGCCGTAAGCGTCGGCAGCAGATTGAACCGCTGGAATACAAACCCGATCTTGTGCCGGCGCAGCTTGGTGCGCTCGGCGTCGCTCATCGCCGTCAGGTCGTTGCCGTCCACCAGCACCCGCCCCCGCGACGCCTGCGCCAGCCCGCCGATCACATAGAGAAGCGAGGACTTGCCGCAGCCCGATGGACCCATCACCGCGACCGATTCGCCCGGCAGCACGTCGAAGTTCACGCCGCGCAGCGCCGGCACCTCCACCTTGCCCGTGCGGTAGAGCTTCCACAGACCCTCGGTTTTCAAAATCGGCTCTGCGCTCATCTTCTCTGCGTGAATCGGACTCTCGGGAAACCGCAGTATTCTAGCTGTGAAACTCATCGCTGCCTAGCCCGCGCAACCATCTCGCGCGAACAGCCACCTTCCCCGCGTGATGGATTCGGAGCCGGCCGCCATTCTTCCTGAATCAATCGTAGGCCAGCGCCTCCACCGGGTCTTTTCGGCTGGCCATCCAGGCCGGATAACTCGCGCCGAAGATCGCGCCCACAAACGCGATCCCCGCCGCTCTCAAGATCCATGCCGGCGTGATCAGGATGGAGAGCGTCGGGTACTTGATCAGGAATGCCGCGCGCACGGCGTAGCTCAATCCGATCCCGGCGAAAATCCCGAACACGCAGATCATCGCCGATTCGGAGAGCAGCGCTCGTATGATGAACTCCTTGCCCGCGCCAAGCGATTTCAGCACGCCGATGTCGCGCGTCCGCTCGATCACCGTCGTGTACATGGAGAGGAAAATCACCAGCAGCCCGATCGCCACCGCAAGGCCGATCATCGCGTTGACGAACGCCTCGACGCCCGGAATGTTTGTCGCCGTCATCAGCGAAAGAAAATCCTTAAGCGGGCGAATCTCGTACCGCGGAAAAATCTGGCGCATCTCTTCGATGACGTCCGGCGTATGCTCGGGCCGCGTGCATTTCAAGAAGAATACCGAAGCCTTTTCCCGCGCGCCCACCAGCTCCTGCAGCGTTGCCAGCGGCACAAAGAGCCGCGCTCCCTTGCCGTGCTCGATGATTCCGGCCACATGCCATTCGTGGTCCAGCACGCGGAACGTCTCGCCCACCTTGATGTGCTTCGCCTTCGCCGCCCAGTCATCCACCAGCAAATCGTTCGGGCCCTCCATGTCGCGGCCCTGGAGAAACACGAAGCCGCCCGAAACTTCGCGAAACGTCTCGCGCTCGATCCCGTAGAGGATGTCCACCCCACCCGACGAGCTGAACTGCAGCAGCACCGGCGCCACCGACTGGACGTATCGGAGTTCTTTCAGCTTCTCTCCGATCTTGATCGGCATCGGCGAACCGCTGAACGCCAGGAAAACCGACGCCGACGGCGGTTGCAGCATCACGTCAGCGCCGATTCCTTCGATGCGCTTTGCCGTCTCGGTCAGCAGGCCCGTCGTCAGTCCGACGATCAGAACAACCAGCGACACTTCCACTGCGACCGCGATCACCGCAATGATCGTGCGCAGCGGCCGGTGCACCAGGTTGCGGAGGATGATCTCCCCCATCATGGCTTGTTCTCCTCCGCACCTTCGCCCACGCGCACCAATTCCGTCCCAGGCGGCTGCTCTAGGCGGAATTGTTCCGGTGGAATGCTTCCATTCAACATCAGCTTCGTGATCTGCAGGTCGAGCCGGTAGTCGTCATGCGGCCGCTCGATCCGAATCGTTCGAGGAAACGATGCCACCGTGGGCGCCTCGGCCACGGAACGTTCCTGATCCGCCGCGAGGGGCTGCCAGTCCGCGACGTGCACGTCGGAGACCAGCGTCCCTCCCGCGCCGAACGATTGCATCCGCGCTACATTCAGGTCCGCGCGGCTGAACCAAATCTTTCGCGCGATTTCCGGCCTCATTTCGGCGCTCAGCAGCGTTATCACGTAATAGCGCCCGCGCTCGTCGTTGAATTCCTCGAACAGCATGCTTTGCTCCGCGGCGATCTCCGGCCAAAGCAGCGCCTCCAGCACATGCTGCGGCCGCAGGTTTTCAATGGGCTTCTTGCTCCGCCGCTCGACCGCGACCGGTCCCACAAGAAACTTGTGCTTCGACGGGATGTACACGCGAAACGTCTCGCCATCACTCGTCATGTCGAAAACCGTTTTCCCGACCACCGGCGCCTGTCCGATCATGCGAATCTCCGCGGGCCGCGCCGCCAGCAGAAAGGCCTTCACTTCGTGGTACTCCTCGATGACGCCGCTGTATTGCGATCCTGCCGTCGGTTTCAATTCCACCGTCGCATTCAAGCTCTGTACTCCACGCGCCGTCCGGTTATAGCTGTCAATGAGTTCGGCCTCGGTCGCGACCTTCGCCACAAGGACGTTTCCCGGCGCCACCGGCTGCACCGTCTTGATCGGGCCGCAGCCGCCGGAAAATGCAGCCAGCGTCGCCCAAATCATCCAGCTTTGCGCGCGTATGCCCAGGTTTTTCCGCCCCTCACGGATAGATCGTGCAATCTAGCAACCACTTGGATCCCGGTCAACGCGCCTCGCGTTCGCGATTTAGCGCAGCAGACTACTGCGGCCGCGCGACTTCCACGTCAAGGGACGATACGGCGGGGCGCACGCGCCGAATCACTTCACTCGGCCACAGTGTCTCGCTCAGCAGCGTCAGCCAGCCGTCTTCCGCCTCGCACACCCCGCAAAACGCGTGGCGCGCATAGGCCGTCTGATACGCCTCCAGGCCTCGCCGGGACAGATCGCCTTCCAGCGTGCGGTCTCCCGCCCGCGCCGCGTTCCCCGCCCGAACGCCAAACGTTTCGCCCGAAAACCGCGCCAGAATCGCGGTCAATTGCTCCGGCAGCGGCTGGGGAACCACCAGGCAACGCCCGGCCTCTTCCCGGAAGGAAATCCCTCTTGCCTGGCAGAATTCCCGCACTCGATCCAAGTGGCTGAAAAAATCGAGCACGAAATATTCTCCGCCGGCCAGCGCGGGAAAGACCGCCGCCCAAATCTGCGTCGCGTTTTCTCCCCTCACTGGCTCGCGGCTCTCTCTGTCAATGAGTTCAACGCCCGTCGCCTTCACCCCCGAACCGAGGTCCATCGCTTCCACTTCCAGGGCGTAGGATTTGCGCTCCATCGATTTTGTCTCGCTCACTCCGCTCTTTCTCTGCGCCCTCTGCGATCTCTCCGTCAGTCCTTTCCTTCTTCTTCCTTTGCTCCGAATCGTTCCCGATATTCCGGCGACTGCTTCCGCACATCCAGCCAGTCGAAGAATGCATCCGGAGCTTCCAGCCAGATGCGGAACCATTGCGCGATCTCTTCTTTTTCCGCGCGCTTCCGTGCATCCACCTTCGGATTTCGCGCGATCATTTCCGCGCGCCGCTTACCCAGCCGCGCCACGTCCAGAACTCTCTCGTTAGCCGCGCGCTCTGTGTGCATGCGGAATTTGCGCGCCATCTCATCCAGCCGCATCAGGCAAACCTCCGCGTCCTCGAGCGTCTGGAAGTGCAGCAAGTCCTCGAATTCCTCTTCGTACTGCTCTTCGGCCTCTTCCTGCTGCGTCAGAACGACGCGCATTCCGGCATGCTTCAGCACGTCCGCGATGTAGTCCGCACCGGTCTTGCCCTCCGCGCCGTGTTGTGCGAGGAGCTGCCGGCGAATCTGCTCGATCTCCGCCGGCGTGTACTGCGCCGCGCGAAGCGCCTTGGCCGCATCCAGAATCATGGCCTTCTTGGTTTTCAGCGCGTCGGTCATCGTCTCGAATCTTTCTTCGCGCCGTGCGAGCTGTCTTGCGATGCGCCCCGCCCGCCGCTCTTCGGCTTCGCCTGTCGCTGCGGCCTGGGCTCGGGTTCCGGATCGGCCGGCAGCCCCGCCAACAGACGCCGGTAGCGCGTCACATTCCGATTGTGCTCGGCAAGAGTCTTGCCGAAAAAATGTCCGCCTTGCGTGTTCGCGACGAAATAGAGATAGTCCGTGGCCGCCGGCTCGAGCGCCGCGCGCAGCGAAGCTTCCCCCGGATTTCCGATCGGCCCCGGCGGCAGTCCCGCGTTGCGATACGTGTTGTAGGGCGAATCGAAGCGCAAGTCCGCGCCGCTGAGCGTACCAGAATAGCTGCCCGCCCGTTCGAGCGCGTAGACCACCGTCGGATCGCACTGCAGCAGCATCCTCTTCCGCAGGCGGTTTTCAAACACGCCCGCCACCACCGGCCGCTCCGCCGCTTGCGGCGTCTCCCGCTCCACCAGCGACGCCAGCGTCACGATACCCACCGGATCCTTACTGGTCACGCCGCTCGTCTTGCCCGGCGAACCAATTCGCGCCCACTCATCCTTGAATTTCTGCACCATCGCCGCCGTCACGTCCGCCGCCGCCGGATGCCGCGGAAAGCGGTACGTCGCGGGAAACAGAAACCCTTCGAGCGTATTCGCCTGTGGCGCTAGGTCGCGAATCAAGGCGGCGCTGTTCGCCTCGTACAGAAAATCGCCGCCTCTCAGGAACTTGCCCGATTGCAGTTCCCGGGCGATGTCGAACATCGTCTCGCCCTCGCGAACCACGAACGGCTGCTCGAAGATTTTTCCGTTCGCGAGAGTCCAGAAAACTTCGCGTCCCGTCAGCGCGCGGTCGAAAAAGTACTCTCCCGCCTGCAGCCCGCGCCGCGGGCGCCGCCGGCAATAAAACTGAATGGCCAGCGCGCTGCGCACCACGCCTTGCCGTTCGAGGATGTGCGACACCGTCCGGCACGACGCCCCGCGCGGCACCTCGACAAAAACGCCTTCGCTCGGAAAATTCCGGTATGGCTGCGAAATAGCGAACCACAGCCACGCCGCCGCACAGGCTCCCGCGAGCAGCGCCAGCAACAGTAGCCGCAACAGGATTTTCATCTCAGGAATGTTCCCTCGGAATTTGCCGGTGCTCGAGGTACTCGCGCAGGATCAGCACCGCCGCCATCGCATCCACCGAACTTCCGCGATCTTTGCCCCTCGGGCGCTTCTCTGCGCTCTCCGCGTCTCTGCGTTGAAATCTCTTCCCCTTCTTCCGTAGAAGTTGTCCCGCTTCCCAGCTCGTCAATCTTTCGTCCACCAGTTCTACCGGCACGCCGATCTGTTTCCTCACCCGTTCCGCAAATCGCTCGGCTTCCGCCGCCATTTCGCCCTTCGTCCCGTCCATGTTGAGAGGCAAGCCCAAGACGATCTGCTTCACCCCATGTTCGCGCACAATCTCTCGCAGCCGCCGCATGTCTTCATTCCGGTTCTTCCGCACGAGCGTCCCGATCGGCCGCGCCAGCCCGGCCTCTTCATCGGCTATCGCCAGCCCGATTCTCGCGCGCCCATAATCCACTCCCAGGGTCCTCGCCGATTCTCGCGAGACCTTCGCTTCGGAAGTTTCCTCAAGTGTGCTTCTCTGAGTCGGACTCATCTTTCCAAGTATAGCGTGAAGAATTCCGGAGGGCTCGCAATCGCGCGCCAGTGTTTTCTCATATCTTGCTCGGCCATGGCTCTTGTAGGGGCACGGCACCTGTTCTGAGCGAAGTCGAAGGATGCCGAGCCCGCTCGCTCTTGCGGCAGGCGCTCGCTTATGCTATTCCCTGTACAGTTATGTCTTATCCTCGTTATGTCCTACCCCTCCTCGTCCTCGTTGGCGCGGCTTGCGGCTCCGCCTCCGCGCAGGATGCCTCCTGCTTGAACCGAACGCTTTCTGTGACCGTCAGTGGCGCCGGTTGGCGCCTTAAACAGGG
>JBGOWC010000092.1:0-7065 GCA_041478415.1 Terriglobia bacterium | reverse complement strand
CCGGCTCGATGGGAAGCCTCGGATGCCTGAGCTTTTATCCCAGCAAAAATCTGGGCGCTTATGGCGACGCCGGGATGATCGTCACGCAGGACGAAAAACTGGCCGCGCGCCTCCGCGCCTTGCGCAATCACGGCCAGACGGCGAAATACGTGAGCAGCGAGCCGGGCTGGAACAGCCGCCTGGATGAATTGCAGGCCGCGATTCTGCGCGTGAAGCTGCGGCATCTTTCGGACTGGCAGCGCGCGCGCCAGCAGCACGCCGCGGAATACAATTCGCTTCTCGGAAAAATTCCGGGCGTCGTGACGCCCGCGGTTCCCGCCGGATCCGAACACGTCTATCACCAATACACCATTCGCGTGAAACGCCGCGACGCCGTGCAACAATTTCTAGCGGCGCGGCGAATCGGCAGCACGGTGTACTATCCCGTGCCGCTTCACTTGCAGCCGATCTACGCGCCGCTCGGTTACAAGGCCGGTGACTTTCCGGTTACCGAGCGCGCCGCCGAAGAGGTTTTGTCGCTGCCGATGTTTCCGGAGTTGGTGGCCCGGCAGATTGCGCGAATTGCCGAATCGGTGGCGGAAGCGCTCGGCTAAGTTATTGAAAACACAGTACCGAGGATTTGAGAACCGGAGTAAAAGGGGTCATTCATAGACAAATGAATTTTTCTTGACAAATTCATTTGTCTATAAAATGTACTACTCAGGAATATTTGCGCGGCGCACCGCAAAGACCAAAACTCCGGCGAACAGAAGCAACGCGGGGAGGAGCAACGCCAGGATTCCGTGGTCAATGGCGCGCGAGGCCTTGGCTCCGGCCTGGGAGGCGGCTTCGTAACACATCGGGCAGCTCTGCGCGAACGCAGAAGATGCCAACGAGGAGACGCCGAGTGCCGCGAAGAAGAATCTCTTGAAGCGCTTCATAGATCTTCCCAGAACTATTATACCGCAAACAACGCGTCAGTGAAACGCTGAATCTTTGAGACGCAGGCTGTCCGGAAAGAAAAAGATGCAGATCATCATCACGCAGAACATGAACGCGGGCACGAGCCAAAGCACGAGCACGAATCTCTCGTACTTCAGGTGCATGAAGTAGGCCATGATCAATCCGGCCTTGATGATCGAGAGTCCGACCAGGACGGTGAGCATGATGGCCGGCGCGACGTTGTTGTAGGCCAGCAAGACTTCGATCCCGGTGATCACCACCAGGCCAATCCAGATCATCACCATTAGGCTGGCCTTGCCCGGTGCGTGACCCGCGGTTTCCGCGTTGTCGTGTGCAGTCATGCGTCGCTCCTACTTGTATTGTACCGACATCAGATAGACCAGCGGGAAGACGAACATCCAAACCAAATCCACGAAGTGCCAGTAAAGGCCGCTGACCTCGACATCTTCGGCGGAGAATTTCGAGCGGCCGAAACCCGTGGCGACGATACCAAGATAGATGACGCCGATGGCCACGTGGGTCATATGCAGACCGGTGACGCCGAAGAAGACGGCACCAAAGACCGGCGAGCCCCAGGGGTTCCCGAACGGCCGCACGCCTTCTGCGATGAGGTGCATCCACTCGGTCAAGTGCAGGCCGATGAAAGCAGCGCCGCCGACCATGGTGGCGAGGATCCATTTCACAGTAGTTCCGCGGTCGCCGCGCGCCGCGGCGGCCACGGCCATGACCATGGTCAAGCTGCTGGCGAGCAGGACGACGGTCATCCCCGTTGAAAAAACGATGGAGGGAGAAAACGGAAACGGCCTGGGCCAGTCCTTGTTGGCAAGGCGCAGATAGCTGTAGGTCAACAGAAGCACGGAAAACGTCAGCGCATCCGAGATGATGAAGAGCCACATGCCGAGCTTCTTCGAGCCCATCGCGAACGGCCGCGTGCCGCCCGACCAGGCCGAGGTCACTGCCACGTCGTGTTCAACTTGGTGCACGTTTCACCGTCCCAGGTAGAGGAGTGCGATCAGAAACAGCCACAGCCCGTCCATGAAATGCCAGTAGATGGAAGCGACCTCCGCGGCAAGACCGCGCGAAACCTTTGCGCGATCGAAATGCCGCGCAGCCACGAAGACCAGCGCAAGGATGCCGCCGAGCAAATGGATTCCGTGCGCCGCGGTCAAAGTATAGAAAAAACTGCTGGCCGGATTGCTGGCGAGATAAGCGCCGGCGGCGACGAGCTGACGCCAGGCCGCGAGCTGTCCGGCAAGAAACAAGATTCCGAGTCCGGTGGTGACCAGCCACAAGGTGCGAAATCCGGAGGGATCAGATGCCGCGAGACGCCGCCGCGCGAGCTCGATCGTGAGGCTGCTGGCGAGAAGGATGCCGGTGTTCACCCATAGGACCGGCGGCAACGGCACCTGCTGCCAGTCGTCGCCGAAACCCTTGCGAACGATGTAGGCGCTGGTCAGGGCCATGAAAAACATCAGGATGGCAACGAGCCCGAGCATCAGGCCGGTGTAATAGCGCCGCTCGGGGGGTGACGCCGGCCGGCGATGAGCGTCGCCGTCGTCATCGCCGCCGGCAGGCGGTTCGTTTCCGCGGCCTTTGCCGCGGTCCTGGATGATTTCGACGTCGTCGAAGACTGTTGTCCATGGCATTGTTGTCCCTGGCATGGTTCCTGGCCCGGATTATTTTCCGCGAGCGACGCGCTGTGGCGCGACATGCTGCGGCAGAAAATCTTCCGCAATATCCGGCGGGCTGAATTCGTACGGCCCGCGATAGACGACCGGCTCTTCGCCGGCAAAATTGTCAAACGGCGGCGGCGACGGGATGCTCCATTCGAGCGTTGTGGCGTTCCACGGATTTTGATCCGCCTTCTTCCCTTTCCAGAGACTCCAGAGGAAATTGAAGAGGAAGAGGAATTGCGCGGCGATGGTGATGACCGCGGCAATGGAAATGAACCTGTGAATGGGCATGAGCGGCGCGAGGAATGCATTCGAGGACATCTCCGCGTAGCGCCGGGGAGCACCCACCATGCCGAGCCAATGCATGGGCATGAAGATGGCGTAGACGCCGACGAAGGAGAACCAGAAGTGGATTTTTCCGAGCGGCTCGCTCAGGTGGCGGCCAAACATCTTTGGAAACCAAAAAAACAAGGCGCCAAAGATGCCGAAAATCGCCGCGACACCCATGATGAGATGGAAGTGCGCGACGACGAAGTAAGTATCGTGAAAGAACAGATCAATCGAGGGCTGCGCGAGGAAGAGACCGGAAAGGCCGCCCGAAACGAAGAGCGACACAAAGCCGAGGGCGAACAGCATCGCCGTGGTGAATTGAATTTTCCCGTGCCAGAGCGTTCCGAGCCAGTTGAACGTTTTGATGGCCGAAGGCACGCCGATGGACATGGTCAGCACGGAGAAGGCGAACGCCGAATACGGACTCATCCCGCTGACGAACATGTGGTGGCCCCACACGCAGAAGCCGAGGAAACCGATTCCGCAGATGGCATAGACCATGGCGCGATAGCCGAAGACGGGCTTGCGCGAAAAGGTGGAGAGCAGATGCGAGGCCACGCCCATGCCGGGAAGGATGGCGATATAAACCTCAGGGTGACCGAAGAACCAGAAGAGGTGCTGCCAGAGGAGCGGCGAGCCGCCCTTGTGGTTGATGATCTGGTCGGTGACAACGAGGCCGCCGGGAATGAAGAAGCTCGTTCCGGCGGTGCGATCGAGGAGCAGCAGAATGCAGGCCGCGAGGAGAACGCCGAAAGCGAGCAAGCCAAGGATCGCGGTGATGAACCAGGCCCAAACGGTCAGAGGCATGCGCAGGAGAGACATTCCCCGGGTGCGCAGGTCAATCACCGTGGTGATGAAATTGAGCGCGCCCATGAGCGAGGCAGCGCAGAAGATGGCCAGCCCGACGACCCAGAGCGTTTGTCCCGTTCCCTGTCCCGGCCCGGCAATCTGTCCGAGGGCGCTCAGCGGCGGATAAGCGGTCCAGCCGCCGATCGGCGAACCCTCCGGCACGAAAAACGCGGCGACCATGACCACGAGGGAGAGAAAGGTGGTCCAGAAAGAGAGCATGTTCAGCGTGGGGAAGGCCATATCCGCCGCGCCGATTTGAATGGGAAGAATGTAATTGCCAAAGCCGGATTGCGGCGCGGTGGTGAGCACCATGAAGACCATGATGGTGCCGTGCATGGTGAGGAGCGCCAAGTACTGCTCGCCGGTCATGGCCCCGCCGGCAATGAATGGAAACTTCAAGGCGGGCCAGGCGAGATGGAGGCGCATGAGGAGCGAGAGCGCCATGCCCAGAAATACGCTGAAGAGAGCGAGGAGCAGGTACTGAATGCCGATGATCTTGTGGTCTTTGCTGAAAATATATTTCCAGATGAATCCAGAGGGCGGCTCGTGGTGATGCGCGGCCCCGCTGTCGTGGGTCACCATGCGGTTCTATCCCTCCCTACTGCGCGTTGGCGGCGGCCTGCTCCGCCAGCCACTTGTCAAAATCGGGCTGCGACATCACTTTCAAATTCGTGCGCATGCGGTAATGCCCCAGACCGCAGAGCTCGGCGCAGGGAATTTCGTAGGTGCCGATTTCGGTGGCCGAGAAGTGAACGCGAATGGTCATGCCGGGCACCGTATCTTGTTTCAGCCGCAACTCACGCACAAAAAAGCTGTGGGTGACGTCCTGCGACCGGAGGTAGACCTCGACCTCGCGGTTGACCGGAATGGCCATTTCCGAGCCGGGGCCGAGGACGATATCGTCTTTTCCAACGGGATCGGCTGGGTCAAGCTGCCAGGGACTGGCGCTCTGGTCGCCGCGCTTGCGCTGGGCTTCGGCCTGTTCGACGGTCTTGTAGCGACCGAAGGCGCCGTCGGGGCCCGGGTAGCGGAAGCTCCACTGGAACTGCTGGCCGACGACTTCGACCTTCATCGCGCCGGGCGCCGCACCGCGGAAATGCACTTCCGCCCAGGCGTTCTTCGCCATGATGCCGAGGCCGACGAACATCACGAGGGTGGCCAGAGTCCAGACGACTTCCATCATCGAGTGGCCCTCGACGTAGCGGGCGCGCTGGCCGCGGTCGCGGAATTTGAAGATGGCGTAAGCGAGCGCGAGCTGAGAGAGCGCGAAGACGATGCCGGTAATGATCAGCGTGCGGTGGAACTGGTTGTCCACTTCGTTGCCGAAGGCGGTGATGCTGATGGGAAACCACCAGGTTTTGGCGACGAAGAGGTAAACGGTGATGGCGACCAGCAGGGTGATTAGAAGGGAGAGAATTAGGGCAACTGCAGTGGAGCCCTTACGCGCGTGTTGTCTCAGCATTCGCCTCCGCTCCCGAAATCTGCGGGCTGCACGGCGCAATCCGAGACCGCCCGTGACAGGCCCAGGGTCCCACACTTGTCCCGGCGCGTACTATATACGTCCGTAGAGAAAATTCAAGCGGGTTTCGACAAAATTTTGCGAAGCGCGGATTGGTGCGCCGGTGGAAGCAAGCGGGGAGGCGAGAAGTGAGGCTGGGTCGAAGAGAGATCCTTCGACTCGCTTCGCTCGCTTAGGATGACGATGGTTCCCGCCACGGCGGGCTCACCACAGGCCCTTTGTCGGGTCGTCAGAGCGCACGGAGGGCGGCGACGACGGGGCGGCGGGCGGCGCGGATGGCCGGCGGCAATCCTCCGACGAGGCCCATGAGGAGCGCGAAGATCACTCCGGAAATCAGCAGGCCTGGAGTGACGCGAAACGCAAACGCCAGATGAGAGAACGTTTGCCAGTTCATCGCGCCGGTGGTGAGGCCGTTCAGCGGCAAGACGGCGAGGCAGCCGAGCGCGCCGCCGACGAAGGAGATCAGCAGGCCCTCGATGACAAAGGACAAGACCACGCTGGCGGTACCAAAGCCCAGGGCGCGCATGGTGGCAATTTCGCGCGAGCGCTCGGCAACGGCGGAATACATGGTGTTGAGCGCGCCGAAGACCGCGCCGATGCCCATGACGGCGGCGACGATCGAGCCGAGCACCATGATGATGGTTGTCAAGACGCGGGACTGCTTGTCGTAGTAATCCACTTCACGAGAAACGTCCACGGACATGCGCGGGTCGGAGGTGACCGCGTCCTTAAACTCTTTCATGGCGCCGGGCGAAGTGAGATGCACGGTAACGGATTGGAAGATGGTTTCGGGGCGCTTATAGACCTGGTTGAGGACGCGCGCGTCGCACCAGACTTCGGAATCGAACGCCGTGCCTCCAGCGTCGAAAACGCCGACGACGGTCCACAGCCCGCCGCCGAATTTCAGCGTACTGCCGAGTGTAAGTCCCGCGTAACTGTTTGTCGCGTATTTCCCAACAATCAGCTCGGTGAGACCGGGCTGGAAGAAACGCCCCTGGACCATTTTCACCTTGGTTCGGACCTCAAGGACTTTGGAGGAGACGCCGCGGACCTGAACGTTGGCGTCGGTTCCCGTGGAGACGAGCGGAAAAGGAGCGATGACCACGACCTCGGCACTCATGAGGGGGCCTTCGCTGCCGCGGGCAACACCCGGGGCGTCCTGCAGGACCTTGACCTCGTCGAGCGAAACCGCGCCCATCATTTCCGAGGGCGCTCCGGCGCGGAGGACAAGCGCGTTGCCGGCGGAACCGGAAGAAACCAGAGTGGCCTTGAAACCGCGAGCGAGCGCGAGCATGGCCACGAAGACGCCGACGGTCCCGGCAATGCCGAGGACGGCGACAACGGCCGAGGTCCAGCGGACTCTTACGCTGCGTAGGTTGTAGATAACCGGAATGGCCACGTTCACGCCCTCCGCAACGCGTCCACGACGCGCAGCCGCATCGCTCCAAGCGCGGGGAGCAGTCCGCTGATGATTCCGACGACGAAGGCGAGGCCCAATCCCGCGAGAACTGCCTTTCCGGAAAGAACGAAATAGGGCAGCAGGCCGTTCAGGAGAGAGGCGATTCCGGGCATGACGAGCTTCGCGAAGGCCAGCCCCAGCGCGCCGCCAATGACGGCGATGAGAAGAGATTCCGCGAGAACGATGAAGAGAACGAACCGGCCGGAGAAGCCCACGGCCTTCAGGACGGCAAGCTCGCCGGTGCGCTCGCGAACGGCGATGGCCATGGTGTTTCCGGTGACGAAGAGGAGCGT
>JBGOWC010000065.1:0-7993 GCA_041478415.1 Terriglobia bacterium | reverse complement strand
TGGTACCGCGGCATCTCTTGGAGCTCGCGGTCATCGGCGAACCGCTGCTCGAACGGCAGATGCCAGTTCATGTCGTTCGGATTCCACCAGGCGTATTGCAGTCCCTGCCAGAAAAGCCGCGCCTGGCGGATGCGGCGAATCTCGTGCCGCCGCGCGACGATGCCCTCTTGGCGATACTGCAGCACCAGGTCGCGCAGAGCGTGGACCAGTTTCGGTCGCAACTCTTCGAGGCGCTCGTTGTTGGGACCGAGATCCAACACGGGCGCACCCGCCTCCACGTTGTCATCCCGAGCGAGCCCGCCACGGCGGGCGAGTCGAGGGATCTCTCCGGGGATATCGAAAAGAGATTCCTCGACTTCGTCCCGGTCTCCGACCGGGCCTCCGCTCGGAATGACACCTTTTCCGGCGTTTCCATCCGCCGGGGCGATCGCTCCGGGCGCGTACATTTCCATCGGTTTTTTCATTGGCTTTTGCAGCAAGGAGAATTCTTGCTCGGCGGTTCTCTTACTTCCCTACTTCGTTACGTCGTTACTTCCTGCTCCCGCTTCTTTCCACGCCTGGATCTGATGCCAGGAACGCCGCCGCGGGCGTGAAATCTCCGCGACGCGCGGCTTTGCTTCAGGAAAATCCACCGGCGGGAATCCCGCCGTCCCGAGAAGTGAGTTCACTAGCGCGCGGTTCTCCGCCCGCAGCCGCGCGACATCTTCCTCAAGCAGCCGGACATATCTCGGCCGGAGCACTGTTCTAACAAGTTCAAACATTTGTAGATTGAGATTACGAAGGCCCGCCGCTAATGGCTGGCGAAACGCGCGCGCACAAATTGAACGACAGTCAATGTCAGATTTACGCCGAACACTATAAAACAAACCACCAAACTGAGAATCCCCAGAAACCATGGAATGACCAACCAACGGAGAGCTTCTCCCATGTCAGGGCCATTCGCGACACGCGTCGACATCGCAAAAACGACAGAGAACGAAATGCCAAAACAGACAAACAGCGAAAAGTGAAGAACGCTTAGCGTGCGATTCCACCGCGCATGAAAGAACCGAGCAGCGGTGTAGTATAGAACGGCAAAATTGACGCTTGTCACGGCGCAAAACAAAAGCACAAGTATCGGACCAAACACGAAATACTTGTCGTGCACGTAAATGTCCACAGAGGGCAGTGGGTTCAGCCAGGCGAGCCCAGCGCAAATCGAGAAGGCGATTGCGAGCACCGCGAATAGTTTAGCCGGCAGCATCTATGAACAACTCCCGTGCTAGACCGACATGATATGCCGTGGTTCCTCCTGTGACAATAGTTCATCTTGGTTACCAGCGGCGGCGCGGAAAAGGCTTGGGCCTAAAGAACTTTTTCGCTTCGGATTCGAGGCGTTGGTAATGAATCGCGCGCGAGGTCGGATCTTCGGCCGTGACCTGGCGGGCGATTTGTTCGCCCAAGGGCATGCCAGTTTGCCACTTGTAGCCGCCCTCTTTAGAGGGCGGGCCGTTTCCTTCACCTGAGGGAAAACCCCGCGGTCTAAAGACCGCGGCTACATCCGCCCCGGCCAGGCGGGCCCCGGATACGAGGCCGTACCGCGCGGCGTCGGCGGGATCGTCGCCGTCCATCTTGCGAATGTCTTCGATGCGCGCATCATCGCGCACGAGCAGCGGCAGGCATTCGATGAGCCGCGCGCAATTGTCGGCGATGACCCAGGCGTCGTTTTCGAGAAGCTGGTACATCCACTGCCAGCCGCCGACGCGATCGTCGTCGGCCGGCGCGGGCCGCGGCAGGCCATTGGCTAGCAGCACGTCGCCGAGCTGCTCCGCAATGGAGGCTTCGGCGGTGCGGTGCGCGAAGGCATCCGGCGAGAGAAACACTTCACGGATTTGCTCGCGGCCGCTGCGCTCGGCGATAGCCTGCCCGAGCATGCGCGGCGAGAGGCCGGGCTGAACGAATTCCCGATACGTGAAGATACGCGATTTGTAGCCGCCCTCTTCAGAGGGCGGGACTCGAGTGCTCGCCGCGTGAACGGAAGAAACATCCCGCGGTCTGAAGACCGCGGCTACATCAGGAACTCCACAGTGCCAATACACCGCGCTGGGATGCTGGAATCCCCAGTCAATCGAGATCCATCGCGGCCACCAGGGTTCGAGGCGCAACTCTTCCGGCCGCGCGGTGTGGCGGCCGGCGTCGAAGATATCGAAATACTGTCCCGCGAAGACGTCCCAATCGCCTTCAAGAAACGCGCGGCGCAAATGCTCCGGCAGCGCTTCGAGCGTGCGGCGGTAGGCCGCGTCATTCGCGTAGATCGGATTGTCATCGAGCCGCGCGCGGATGAAATCGTACTCGCGCGGATCGTATAGCTCTGGGCGGTCAAAGCCCGGCGGCGGCACGTGGTCCACCCAAAGCGCTTTCACCCACGCGTGGCCGATGTTTCCGGGGTTTGTCGCGCCGGCCATGCACGGGAAGCTCCCGCGCACAGGGCAGCGATTGCGGCTCGTCAGAAACTGCCACTGCTTCAGCGTGAAGTGCGTCAGCTCGTCAACGCCGATAAAAAGAAATTCCGCGCCCTGGTATTGATAGACGTCGTTCTCGCTGCGGCAATAGCCGAAGCGCGTGGTCGAGCCGTTGTGCCAGGTGACGACGTGTTTCGATTCGTTGTAACTGCGATAGCCTCGGCGCGGGACGCAGCGCCGGAAATAAGAGAGCAGCGACGATTCCAGCTCGGGATACGTCCGCCGGAGGAGCAGCGTGTCGCACCCGGCGACTTCGTTCGCTTGCTGAATCGCTTCCCAGAGCAGCGCCATTGTTTTTCCCGGGCCCGCCGCGCCGCCAAACAAGCGATATTTCGCCGTCGAGACTTGAAACTCTTTCTGGCGATCAAACGGCTTGTAGTCGTCGCTGATGCGCCACGGAATTGCCCGGCGGCTTCGCGTCGATCCCCGATTTCGCCAGAATGCCATTCGCGAGCTGCTGCGGCCGTTCAGAAGGCCAGGCGCAGTTTCTTCCCGACAAAATACGCCGTGCCGCCGCCGATGAGTGCCGCCACGGCGGGCACATGATGCAGGCTCATCACCAAGCCCGCGACGATTGCCGCTACTCCGGCAAGCTGTACGACGATTCCAATGAACTGTAACTTTGGATTCGGCATTTCTATTCCTCTTTTGCGATCCTTCGGGATCAGTCCCGGTTCGGCCGCGGCAGATCCAAGATGACCTGCGGAGCGTCTTCCCCGAAGGGCGGCGCGCTTCCCTTCCCGAACTTCAACTCCAGGGCGCGCTCGAGCATGCGCTGCTTGATTTTTTCATCTTTCGATGCCAGCAGCGTCTCGGTGACGGCGACAAGATTCACGCGCGCGGAAAGCGCGTGGACAAACGCTGCGCCGTCCTGCATGAGCGAAACGTCTTCGGCGCTGCCCGGTTCGGGCGCGGTCAAATCTTTCACGCGTTCCTCGATCGAGCAGGCGCCGGCCACCTCAGCGTACGCAGTGCGGTCCGCGGCAGTCGCGTGGGAGTGCGCGGCCGCGCCGGCGGGGGTTCCGCGCGCGTCGTCAGACGCAGCCGGGCCTGCTCGTTTCGCGGTGTGGGCGTGACCATTTGCGCCGCCATGACCGTTGGGCCGGGTCTTCGCTTTGCCGCGTTTCATCGAGGAAGTCGAAACTGCTTTGACGGAGGCTTACGCGTGCGAGTTCTCGCGTTTCGGCGCGTCGCCCCGTCCCGAACGTTCGGGATTCGGGGTGAGCGTGGCGACGTTATCGAAAACATCTGTTTCGGAGAGCAACCCGAGCACTACGCCGTCCAGCGCGTTGCGATGCATCGCGCAAAATCGGTCGCCCGGAAGCACGCGCTGCGCGCACGGCAGCCACAAATCGGGCGAGCAGCGCGAAGTCACAAGCGCCACGCATCGCTTCGCTTTCACGTTTGTGATTCAGGGCAGCGGCGCGCCCGTAAATAGACGCACGGCGATCTGTCCCGCGGTGTCCGCCGCGACGAGTTGCGCGACCGGCGCGTACAGCGTCTGGTCGGGCGTGCGCCGCCAGAGCTTCACGCGGAGTGCGCTCTCGCTGAGCGGCAGCTCGACGCAATTTTCTTCCGCGCTGCCGGGAGCGCCGCTGCAAACGGCGATTCCCTGCTGGCAGCCGGAATCCGTCGCGACGCAGCCCGCAAAGCCAAAGAAATTGTCGTCGTCCACGGTCATGGCCATGCCGCAGCAGCCGATGGTTGTCAGTTGGTGCGGCGCGCCGCCGGAGGCCACCGCGTCGGTAAACGTCGCCGCCTTGGCGATCCAATCCGTGTTCGCGGTGGCGAAGGCCGAGACGCCCCACGCTCCGCCGGTGACCACTTTGAATTGCGCCTGGTTTCCGCTGTTGATGCCCAGCGAAGTGAAGGTCGAGCCGACGGTGTCCGAGGCGCTGACCGTGCTGTCTTCCAGGATGGCTTCGTTGTTGAAGGAAAGCGTTGTGCTGCCGGGGTCGGGCACGCTCGACGATGTGGCGCTCGCGCAAGTCTCTTTGTCCAGCGGCGCCGTCGTGCTGACTCCCGAAATTTCCGAAACGACGATCTTGCGGTAGTTCGTGTTCGTGCTCCCGAAAGTCACGGTCCAGGTCGCGTTCGTCACGCCGGTGGCATTCTTGGCGTAATAGACCCACGTGCGCCGGGCCGTCCCCGCGCTTTTCGTGCAAGGCGAGCCGGTGGTAGCCACAAACGTATTCGTGCCGCCGTCGGACACGCTCGAAATCGTTTCGGTCGAGGAATTGCGCGCGATTTGCACGGCGATGAGGTTTCCCGTCGTGGTGCTGCCCGTCAGCGAGCAAGCGATGGTGTTCCCGCTGGTCGTCGAGCCGTTGACGCAGCGCGCGGTGACGGTGATTGTTGCGCTCGCCGCATTCGGCAAAAGCAGAAGCGCGATGAAAAACGGAAATCTTTTCATGCCGGCCTCAAAATTGCGTGTAACTGATCATTCCGGAAAGCTGCACCGCGGCGGAGGTGATGATGCACGTGTCGTTGGCCGCCGCCGTTTCTTTTGCCGGCGAGCCCATCGGCAATTGCACGACGATGCCGGTCTGCGCGGTGAAGTTGTAGCCCGTCGCGGCGGTGGTCCCGCCGAGAATTGCCAGAGTCCCTGTGCCGCAATTCGTTCCCGTGCCGTAGACCATCGCCACGTTGTTTGTGCCCGCGCTGAAAAGATGCCAGCCGCAGAGGTAGGTGGTCTGGCCGGCGACGAGCGGAATCGGCTTGGCCGTGCTCGCCGTGTTGATGTTCACCGCGACGAATTTGTCGCAGCTGATGATGCGCGTAACGTTGCCGCTGGCGTTTCCGGCGATTTGCACCGGGTTGCCGGCGACCGCCGAGCCGTTCGCCGTCGTTCCACCCGTTCCGACCGTGCCGTTTACGCCGCCCGTAACCGTCGCGGTGCCGCCCACTTGCGCGAGGTTGACGCTTTGATTTGCGGCCAGCGAGCTGTCGTTCGAGAGCGTGACTCGCGGAATGCCCGCGCCGCCTGCGCCGGTGCCGGTGACGATATTCGTTCCGCCGAACTGCGCGACGTTGGTGCTCGCGTTTGCCGGCGGCGTGGTCGTGACCGTGCCGCTGACGGGCTGCGTTGTCGTGCCCGTCGGGTCGGTGCGCACGGGATTGCTCGCCGTGCCGATCTCCGTGCCGCTTGCATTTCGCAGGTTGACGTGCAGCGCGCGGTTGTTGGTGATGCGAAACGCGGCCGCGTTACCGCTCGTCACCGCGGCGAGGCCGTCGTTGTTGAAGACCCCGCCGGTGTTCGTCTCGCTGGTGGTCCCGGCGGTAAACGCGCTGTTGTCGGTAAATCCCGCCGAGGCCGAGCAGCCGGTGACGCAATTCACGCGGAACGCCGTGTTGCCCGCGTCCACGACGTTCGCACCGGAAAGCGCGGTGCCGCCGAGCTTTCCGATGTTGACAAACATCATCCGGTCTGTCGTGGCGCGAATGGCGCCGGCATTGCCGCTCGTGAGGTTCGTAGCGGAGTCGTTGAACAGACCGGAAACGTTGGTCACCGAAGTACTGCCCGTCGTAAAGGCCGTGTTGTCTGTAAAGCTCCCCGCCGCCGAGCAACCGACCACGCAATTCACTTTCAGCGCCGTGTTGCCGCTGTCGTAAAGACCGCTCGAGACGCTGGTTCCGCCGATCTGCGAGAGATTGATGGAAGCGCCGCTCACCTGCAGTTGCGGAAAAATGTTGGCAGGCACGGCGAGCGCAAGCTGTGCGCCATCTGCTCCGGTCGCGCGAATCACAACCGTATCGCCAGGTCTCGGTTCGGCGAATGCAACATTCGCAGCGACGACCGCCAGCGCCGCCGCGCCCAAGAGCTGTTTCCACCACGGTTGCGGCGGGCGATGCCCGCTGACTTCCAGAAGCGCGCGCAGGATGCCCAATTCCACGGCGTGCTGCTGCTCGAAATTGTCCGCGGGCAGGCAGATGCGGATCTCGCGCTCGCTGCGCGTCAGCCCGCCCGGGCGATCCACAACGACCGGCAGCCGCGAAAGCTGCGTGACATGCTTCAGCACCGCGGTTTCGAGCGGACCATCCACGGAATCGAGATGGATCCGCGGGTCAATTGTCCATTCGTCAATGAAAACGCGAAAATCCTCCCGCGCGGCGGGTCGCGCATCGGGCGCCACGGCAAATCCCGCCTGGCGCACCAGCGTGCGCGCAGCCTTGGCCGTATCGTTTTCGCCAGTGATGTGAATGCGCATGAAAGAATGAAAAGAAATTCAGGGCTTCATCGCACGAAAGTCACAAGAGCGGGCCCCGTGCCGCTGGCCGCTTGCAAATACGCCACCGTGTCGCCGGTGAGGAACCGCGTGGCCTTGCCTTCGTCGGCGATGCGGTGCGCGTGTTGCGGCGCGAGAATCGTTTCCATCGCGCCGGCGGGAATAGTGTCCTGCGTGGCCGGATCGGCCGAATCCGTGCGCATGCGGAGATCCACGAGGACGCTGTTCTTGACGCTGAACGACATGCAGTCCACCGGCGCGATCACCGCGGTCCACGAAACCGTGTCCACGGCGACCTGCTTCTTGACGTAGTTCGGATGCGACGCCATGTGTTGGGAAAGCCGCTAGACCAAAATTTTTACGGTGAGGCCGCTGCCACAGGTTGAGCTGTTGAACTTGGCGCGGAGAAACCGCGCGTTGACTCCGGTGAGTGTGCGCGCCTCGCCGGCGGTTTGCGTCGTGGTGTCCAGCGTCTTGTACTCGGCATCCACGTCGGCGATCGCGCCTTCGAGCGTGATGTTCACCGCGGTGGGCGCGCCGCCGAAAACGGTTTGCCAGCGGACGGTGCGGCCAGAATCGGGAAATCCCGCGGGAAAGCTCAGCGCGAACTGGCTGGCGGCCTGCGCGCTGCCGGGAAACGCTTCGTTGTTGTAGCTGAAGCCCACGTCGCCGGGAGACAACGCAATCGGTGGCGTCACATTCTGGTAGGTCGGCATAGAGACTCCTTGGTCCCGAAGGTTCGTCCCGAACCTTCGGGACGAAGATTCGGGGCGTATGCGCGCCCGCGAGTGCGGGCGGCTGTGCGCGCAAAGTGCAATCCTGTGTGGGTGTTACGGCGAAATGGTGTCCAGAAAAAGCGAAAGGCCCCGCGGTTGCCGGGGCCTTTACGTACGTTTACCCGAGGGTGAGTATAGCAGTTCGTACTTCCTTGTCAAGAGAAAAATGCAGGGGAGTAAAAATATTTTCTCGCCCCTTTCGCTTAAGTCCGATGTCAACTCCGCTCGCCCCTGTAGCTGTGCTACATTCTGTGCTCTTTCCCTTTGCTGAGGCGAAAATGCACAGACCCTTCGCACCGCTCAGGGCGAGCTAAAGCCTGTGCTACCAGTCTGCTAAACTGTCCCTGTGCAAACGAGTGCCGCAACAGTCCGCCTGGCGCGCATCTGCATCTATCCCATCAAATCTCTCGATCCGGTCGAAGTCACCGAAGCTCGCATCGGCCCGAATGGCGGCCTCGAGCTCGACCGCGCCTGGGCGCTTTTTTCTTCC
>JBGOWC010000289.1:0-3422 GCA_041478415.1 Terriglobia bacterium | reverse complement strand
GGAACGCGCACCAACGTGATCGCCGAACACGCCCACGCGGTGCTCGATCTGCGCGCGCTGCGAGTCGCCGACATGCGCCGGATCGAACGCCGGCTTCGCGCGCTGCGGCCGATTCTTCCTGGCGCGCGCGTGGAAGTTCGTGGCGGGTTCAACCGCGCGCCGCTCGAACGCAAAAGCAGTTCAGCGCTCTTCGCGCGGGCGCGGCAACTCGCGCGGGAAATGGGTTTCGCGCTCGGCGAATGCACGGTCGGCGGCGGCTCCGACGGAAATCTCACCGCCGCGCTTGGCGTGCCGACGCTCGATGGTCTCGGCGCCGTCGGCGACGGCGCCCACAGCGCGCACGAGCACATTGTGCTTCGCACCTTGCCCCAGCGCGCGGCGCTGCTGGCAGCGCTTCTGGCCGCATGCTAGGCCGCGTTCATGCAAAGAAAAGAGCCTTTGCCGTCGGTGTGCGTGGGAAAAGACAACCGCTTGAAGGCGCGCGCTGCAAGAGCGGAGATCAGCGGACGTAATTTTTCCGCAGGTAATCCGCGGCGCCCTTCATCACTTCTTCGTAGTCGCTGCGAAGAATTTCGCGCAAAGCCTCTTCGCTGGAGCTGCCGGCTGCGATGCGGTCCAGTATGCGAGTGATATCCGCCATGCCGTCGGCACGGACAAGGTATTCGGTGTTGGCCAGCGCCCAGGCATAGGCGTATCGCGCGGCGTCCGACGGCAGCCGCATCCACGAACCCTCGAGCACGGCCAGGGAAGCAAACTGTTTGTCGTCGTAAATTTGCACCAGCGTGCCCGCATCGTCTCCGCTGCGCTTTCCTTCCATCCACTGCGCCAGGCCCTCGTTCAGCCACACCGGGCAGCGGCTGTGCGTCTTCTGCGAAAGGAAGCTGTGCGTAAGCTCATGTTTCAGGACGCGAGAAAGCTCGTCCGTCATGCTCGTGAGGCCCTGCACGGGTACGCGGAGACGCCCGTCATTCAGCGCGCCGGCCCACGCGGGCGCTCGCGTGATGTCCGCGAAAGCTTCCTGCGTGTAGAGAACCACGCCAATGGGCTCTGGCGGCGTGAAGTTCAGCTCCGACTCGATTGCGGCGAAGTGATACTCCAGCGTGCGCAGAATATCGTGCGCGAGCCCGGGCTCGGCGGCGCCGCTGTAGCGCAGCGTGAAGTGGCCGCTTTCGTTCTCTTTGTACTTCGCTTCCTCCTGCTGGTCGCGCTGGGCCTTGGTCAACGCGGCCTGCACTTCGGCGTCGGGACGCAGAGCCAGAGCGCGCTTCCACTCGGCGACGGCCTGCTCCATTTTGTTCATCCCGTAGTACGCCCAGCCGGTGAGCTTGGGGACATCGGGTGAATCGGGCGCAACACGCTTGGCGCGGTCGAGATAGTCGAGCGCCTGCTTGTATTCGTTACGGCGGAGGTGCAGATAGGCAGCGTTGAGCAAGAGTCCAGCCTGCTCGGGCGAAAACGTGAGTGCGGTGCGCTCTTCGGCCAGGGCGCGTTCGTAATCGCCGCGGCCCAGCTCAAACTGTGCCGCCGCGTGGTGCGCGAGGGCGGCGCGCTCGCCGGCGTCGCGGGAACCACTTCGCGCTTCGGCTTCGAGCTTGGCCATGTATTCGCGGTCAATCGAGCCGTCGTGGACCGTGGCTCGGGATACTTCCTCAACCGGCCCGGAGAGGCCCGCCGCTCCCGCAACCTCTACGGACGGCGGAGTGATCGCCAATGACGCGGCGGATTCTCCCGGCCCGCCAAGTGGCACTGCGCCGCCGTGTTCGATGTGGTCCACGATAGACTTCGGCAGGCTTAGCCGCCCGGCCGATGTTTCGTAGGAGACCTTTCCGTTTTCCTCGACGACGTTGCTGGCGATGATCCGGCGGCCGTTTTTCAGGACGATGGTGTCCGCGAAGGCCGGGCCGGCGCACAACAGGGCCGCGAGGAGGCAGCCCAGGGGAAGAATTCGGTTCGTGCGGGACCTCATCTGAAGATTCTAACTCCGAGGCGACGACAATCCCTCGGGAGCTTGCTGGGCCATGCCGAATGTTGCTACAGTCGCGGATATGAGGGTAGGGGTGGCTGTTGCCGCGGCGTTTTGTTTCGCGGTGACTGCCGGGGCCCAGGCTCCGGCGCGTTCTCCGCGGGAACTCTACGAGTCTCTGAACGCCGTTCGCGTGGATCCGGATGCCGTGTACGCCGTTCGGCAGCTCGAGCTGCGGCGCGCGGATGTAAGAATTTCGCTCGACGAAGGCGCGCTCGCGTTCTTCGCTCCCTTGGACGGACGCGTGACCGGAGCGGTTTTTTCCGGCCGCGGCCATGCCATCTCCGCACCACGGGACCCCGTTGAAAAGCAGCAACTGGCGCGGTTCCTCGGCGCGCCGGTTCTCGACGAAGAATTCCGCACGGCCTTTCTGCGCTTCACCGACGCCACCGCTGAAGAGCTCCTGCAGCAATTGCGCAAAGCAAATCTCCAGCCGCGGGCGGATCCCGGCTATGCCGCCCGCTGGGATGAACCGCTCGCGCAAATGAACCGGGCACATTCGCTGCGGATTCTGGCCGACTGGATTGCGGAGAATCCGCATCCTTATTTCTACGCTGCGCTCGAAGGCGTGAAGACGGGCACGTTTGACGTTGTCATGGACGAACGGCGGGAAGAGCCGTTCTCCATCGGCCAGACGCGCGCCGTTGATGGCGCGGCCTACTACGACGTCTGGGCCTCTTATCGCCCCGCCGGTTTCACACCCCCCGCCGCTCCGTTTCGCGCTGTTCGCTACACGATCGAGACTTCCGTCTTGCCCGATCATTCGCTCGACGAGACGGCCACGGTTGCACTTCGATCCGAGAGTGAAGGCGAACGCATGCTGGTCTTTGAGCTCTCGCGCTTTCTGACTGCCGATGCGGTCACCACCGCCGCCGGCGAGGCCCTGCCCTTCTTTCAGAACGAAGGCCTTAGCGACCGGGAACGCAGCCTCCGCGGGAACGACTTTGTAAGCGTCATTCTTCCGCGGCCCTCACGGCGCGGAGACGAATTCACGCTGCGCGTGCACGCCCGCGGCAGCGTGATCACCGACGCGGGCAACGGCGTGATCTTCGTCGGCGCGCGGGGAAGCTGGTATCCGCATCTCGGCGACGCGGATAGTTTCGCGGACTACGACCTCACGCTGCGCTGGCCGCGGCGGCTGCGGCTCGTGGCCACGGGCGCAAAGGTCGAGGAACACGAGGAGGGCGAATTTCGAGTGGGACGCTGGCGCACCGAGAGGCCCATCCCGGTCGCGGGCTTCAATCTCGGCGAGTACGCCTCGGCGTCCATCAACGACGGCTCCTACGGCGTGGAGGTTTTTGCAAATCGCCAGCTCGAGCAGGCGCTCAGCAATCGTCTGGCGGCGCCTCAGGTGGAGGTGGATCCACTCGGCCCAACTCCGTTTGGCGTATTGCCATCG
>JBGOWC010000351.1:0-2708 GCA_041478415.1 Terriglobia bacterium | reverse complement strand
GGCTGGCTGACGCGAAGTTTTCTTGCAATGAGCACGCCGCAGACGCCGTCCTGGACCAGGTCTCCATCCACTTGCGGGGGAAAATGCTTCCTCGGATTCTGGAGCCAGGCCAGAATTTGCAGCCGGCGTTCGCTCGCGAGGGCTCGCAGAACAAGATCAAGATTCATATAGACAATTAGCCAACTCCCTTAGTATACTCGAATCGGAATCGTGAGCAATGGCCGAAACAAACATCAGCCGGGAACGGATCGAGGGCGCATACCAACTCATCCGGCCGCACATCCGCCGGACTCCGATCCTCGAGGCCGGTGGCCCCGACTTCGGTCTGGATTCTATCAGCCTGGTTTTCAAACTGGAATTGCTCCAGCATTCCGGGTCTTTCAAGGCGCGCGGTGCTTTCACGAACCTGCTCCTGCGCGAGGTGCCGCCCGCGGGTGTCGTGGCCGCTTCGGGCGGCAATCATGGCGTGGCCGTTGCGCTTGCCGCAGGGAAGCTCGGGAAGCCGGCAAGGATTTTTGTGCCGAGGGTTGCATCGCCCACAAAGCGGGAGCGCATCCGCGGGTACGGGGCCGACCTCGTCGTGACGGGTGAACGGTATGCCGATGCCCTGGCGGCGAGCGAAGAATGGGTTGCCCAGTCCGGCGCACTCGCCGTGCATGCCTACGATCAAGAAGAGACGCTGCTCGGCCAGGGCACAGTGGGCCTCGAATTTGAAGAGCAGTATCCCAATCTCGAGACACTTCTCGTCGCGGTGGGCGGCGGTGGATTGATCGGCGGAATCGCGGCTTGGTATTCCGGCCGGATCAAAATCATCGGCGTGGAGCCCGAGGCAGCACCGACTCTTGCGAACGCCTTGCATGCAGGCCATCCCGTGGATGCTCCGGCCGGTGGAATCGCGGCGGACTCGCTCGCTCCGCGTCGCGTCGGCGAACTGATGTTTCCTCTCGCACAGAAATACGTGGTGAGCGTCGTGCTGGTTTCGGATGACGCCATTCGGGAAGCCCAGATCGCGCTCTGGAATTCGCTTCGAGTCGTGGCTGAGCCCGGCGGGGCGGCTGCGTTCGCGGCACTATTGTCGCGCCGATACCAACCCAAACCGGGTGAGCGCGTCGGCGTGCTCGTATGCGGCGGCAACACCGAGGCGGTGGACTTTGGCCGGTCAAACGCCATCGGCCAATGATAGGTTCTGCAGAATATTGATTTTCCGACGAAATGATCTCTGGAGGTTCCCTTGTCCGTTTATGAAAAACTGAAAAAACTGGAGATCTCTCTGCCGACGGTAATTCCCACTGTCGCAGCGTTTGTTTCTTCTGTCCGCACAGGCAACTTGCTTTTTGTCTCAGGACACATCGCCAAGAGAGATGGCAAGCCCTGGGTTGGTCAGCTTGGATCACAAATCACCACGGTTCAGGGTAAGGAAGCGGCGCGCGGAATCGCCATCGAGCTGATGGGGACGTTGCACGCCGCGATCGGCGACCTGAACAAAATCCGGCGCATCGTCAAACTGATGGTGCTGGTGAACAGCGCACCTACCTTCACCGAACAGCATTTGGTCGCGAACGGCGCCTCCGAGCTCCTCGGGGAAACATTTGGAGATATTGGCGCCCACGCCCGTAGCGCCTTCGGAGTAGCGCAAATCCCTTTTGGCTCCTGCGTGGAAATCGAGCTGATCGCCGAGGTGATGTGAGATCCGTTCCCAACCGCCGGACTCCCATGATGGGATTCCGGAACCGCTTGCTTTTCCTCACTGAGTCGCAGTAGAAGTGGCCTCTTGTCGAACGCCGGAGGAATACACATGAATCGCACGTCACGAATACTCGTCCTGTTTGCTCTGCTCGCCTGCGCTTCCCTTGCGCGGGCTCAAGCCGCTCCACAGGCCGCCGCGCCGCTCACCGTCATACGCGCCGGCACGCTGATTGACGGCACGAGCGATGCTCCCCGCAAGAACCAGCTCATCTTCATTCGCGGGAATCACATCGAGAAAGTCGTCGACGCCGCGGGGACGGCGATTCCGGCGGGCGCGACGGTCATCAATCTTTCCTCGGCGACGGTTCTGCCCGGCCTGATTGATTCGCATACGCACATTTTTCTCCAGGGCGAAGACCCGGCGGAGGGCGGCTACGACGCCAATATCCTGAAACAGGGCATCGCGCTCCGCGCCGCGCGCGCCACGGTTGCTGTTCGCCGCGCACTCGAGCAAGGCTTTACCACGCTGCGCGACGTGGAGACCGAAGGCGCCGGCTACGGTGATGTTGAGATCAAACAAGCGATTGAGGCGGGATACATCCCGGGCCCACGCCTTTTTGTCTCCACCCGCGCCATTTCCACTACTGGCGGCTATCCGCTCGAAGGTTATGCTCCGGAGCTCGATATGCCCAAAGGCGCGCAGATCGTTGACGGACCAGTCCAAGCCCGCAAAGCCGCGCGCGAACAGCTTGACCACGGCGCCGATTGGATCAAGGTGTACATGACGCACCGCTCGTGGGTGGACAAGAGCGGCAACCTCGTCTCGCAGCCCACGCTGACGCTGGACGAGATCCAAGCTATCGTGGACGAAGCCCACGGCTGGGGAAAAAAAGTTGCCTGCCACGCCTACAGCGGGGAGGGCATGCAGCGCGCGCTGGATGGTGGTTGCGACTCGATCGAGCATGGCCTCGCTCTGACCGACGCCCAAATCGCGCAAATGATCAAGCAGGGTACCTGGCTCT
>JBGOWC010000258.1:0-3798 GCA_041478415.1 Terriglobia bacterium | reverse complement strand
GAGGATTCCAGGGGGGAAGCGCTGGCCGTGGATACGACATCCGGAAAAAGGATCAATGTTCCGGGCTCCGCGAAGAGGCGTACGGGAGGAACACTCTGCTTTGCGGGCACGGACCGCCTTGCAATTCTTGACGGGGACAACCCGGAAGACTCGAAACTGATCTCCTTTCCAGCGGGCGAGAGCCTATCGCGATTGCCGATAGCCGGCTCCGGTGCGGTGCTGGCCAGCAATTCCCGCTATCTGATCGTCCACCCGCGGGGGCAACCCGGGTCGGCAATTCTGGACTTGAATACAAGAATGGTCACAAACATCGCCTCCTCCGGGGATGCGGACATCAGGGATGAGCTATCTGCAAGCGTATCGGAAGAAGGAGAGCTTGTGTTTTCGCGTCTCGACAATCGCAAAGTTTCGACGCGCTTTCCCCTGCCACTCGATCCGCTTCCGCCGCTCCGCTCGGCAAGCGTGTCCCCGGGCCTCGAGGGCCTCGAGATTGCCGTGCGCGGGGCCAGCGCTGTGTTTCGCGCTGCCTCCGGGCAACTCGTCACCCGGGACATCGACCCTGCAGGCTCCTGGTGGAGCGATGACGGCACAGCCTATCTCCGCTCCTATTCGCGCGAGCAAGCAATGCCCGTGCTGAAACTCGATCTGAAAACCGCGGCGAGAACCGAAGCCTGGCGATACGAGCGGAAGCGCAGTTCGAACGGGATGTTCCCGGCCGCATACAACTCCGGCGCAGTTGTGCTGGAGGAATCGCCCGCGCTTCTTTATTTCAAGACCCGCGCGGGAATAACAAGCGTCGCGGAAACGAGGGGGCACCATCAGCTCCGCGCGCTCGATTACCGGACGGGAAAAGAGCTTTGGTCGCGATCGTCCGACGGCCATTTCCCGGTCCCGTTTCCCGATCCGCAGGGCGATCGGCTGGTACTCGGTTGGCAGGCGCAGAGCGGGGCCGCGGGTCAGGCGGTCAAACGCAACGCGGAAACGTCCCGGCGATTCAAGTCGGCTAAGCTCTCCGAACAAGACACGGTGTTCGAAGTCCTTGATGCTGCGACCGGGAACACACTCGGTGGAGTGCTGGTGCAAATCGGCGCCGGCGCCGAAAGTTTCAGTTGCGTATTTTCGGCAGGCGATGCGCTCGTTCTCGGGAAGGACGGCACGCGCATCACGCTCTACTCACTCTCGACGGGCGAAGAAAAGGCGCGGCTCTTCGGTGCGTGCCCCGCAGCCAACGCGCGATCCAACTTGCTGGCCTCGGCGAATGGCGAGCGGCTGAATCTCTTCGATTTGATCACCGGGGCCAAGCGGGACGAATTCATTTTCTCCGACGCGGTGATCTACTCGCACTTTTCCGCGGATGGAAAGCGCCTCCTCGTCCTGACCGCACATCAGGTCGTTTACATTTTGGACGTGAGCGGAGTGGCGCAGCCACCCGCCGGCGCAAAACCCTGAACTTGTCAGTCAACGTCGCGCCGTTAGCTGCTTCGTCAGGCGCGGTGATTGAGTAGAACCGGAATCAAGTCGGTCAATCGGTCGAGGTAAAGGTCGGCGGGGTGGGTGCTGCGGTCGTGGACGCCGAAACCGTAATTCACCGCGGCGGCGAGCGTTCCGGCGTTGCGCGCCGTCTGCACATCAATTTCGGAATCGCCGACGAGGAGCGCTTCATGCGGCGCGGCGCCGAGCTCGCGTAGGATGGTATGCGTGCCGAGCGGATCGGGTTTTTTTGTTTCGAAGCTGTTGCCCCCGTAAATCGCACGAAACGAGTTCGACATCTCCAGCGCTTCGAGAATCCTCCGGCTGATCCGGAACGGTTTGTTCGTCAGGACGGCCATCGGAAACGCGCGCAATTCGGCGAGGGCTTCAGACACGCCGGGATACGCCCGCGTATTGTCCATCTTGTGCTGCTCGTAGTAGCCAAGAAAAAATTCCAGCGCGCGCTTCTGTTCCGCGTCACTCGCGCCATTCCCCAGCGCCCGGGCCACGAGCAGGGGCGCACCATGCCCGATATATCCGGAAATCGTCTCTTCCGCGAGTTCCGTTCGCCCCAGCTCGCGCAGCATCGCATTGACCGACAGAATGAGGTCCAGCTTCGAATCAATGAGCGTGCCGTCCAGGTCAAAGATCAAAACGCGCACGGAAGCGAGGTTTAGTGCGTTCATGAATCCTTTATTGTAGTCGAAGTCTTCTCGCGTAAAATGATCGTTTCGCTGTAGCCGTACCATCCTGATCCGGAGAAACAATGGCCCTGGTCTATCCTTTTCGCGCCTGCCGCTACAACCCGGCGAAAGCCGAGTTCAGCAGCGTCCTGACGCAGCCCTACGACAAGATCACGCCTGCCATGCAGGAGCGCTATTACGCGGCGGAGCCACACAATCTGATCAGCGTGGAAAAGGGCCGCAGTTTTCCCGAGGATTCGCCGCAGAACAACGTCTATACGCGCGCGGCGGCATCTCTGGAAAGCTGGATTCGAGACGGCGCAGTTCTGCGCGACTCCGCGGCGTCCTTCTACGCGTACTTCCAGGAATTCACCGTGCCCGGCACAGACGAGCGCCGCACGCGCCGAGGGTTCATCGGGCTCGGCAAGCTCGAAGATTATTCGGCGGGCGTTGTTTTTCGACACGAGCAGACTCTCTCCGGGCCCAAGGCGGATCGGCTGGAGCTCCTGCGTCACACGCGCACGCACACCGGCCAGCTTTTCATGCTCTATTCCGATCCCGCGCGCCAGGTGGATGCGATTCTCGAGCAGGTCGCCGCCGCATCCCCCGTCACCGACCTTCGCGATGAATACGGCGTGACGCACCGCTTGTGGCTTATCGCCGATGCAGCGCAAATTGCCGAAATCCAGCGCACCATGGCCGAGCAAAAGCTCGTCATCGCCGACGGTCATCACCGATACGAGACGGCGCTCAATTACCGCAACGAATGCCACTCCCGCGCGGGCGACTCCTCTCCCGACGCGCCTTTCGAGCGCGTGATGATGACGTTCGTCAACACACACAGCGAAGGACTGATGATTCTCCCGACGCATCGCGTCGTCGCAAACCTACACGATTTCTCCTGGGAAGTTTTTCGCCGCCACCTCGAACCATGGCTGGCGATGGAAGCATTTCCGTTCGCTGGCGAATCCGAGCGCATCGCCGTGCGCGGCCAATTTCTGGAAAAACTTGCGGCCGCGCGCGACCGGAACGGCATCGGTCTCTACGCGGGGTCAGCGTCGCCGAAGCGCGCCTATTTCCTCGCGATGCTGCGGCCCGGAGCGGACCTTGCCAGGCTGCTGCCGGAGGATTCGCCGTTGCAGCGCGAATTGGACGTCGTCCTTCTGCATCACGGCATCCTCGAACCGGCGCTTGGCATCACTCCGCAGGCGGTTTCGGCCGAAGTGAATCTCTCCTACGAACGTGACGCGGCCGGCGCGCTCGATGCCGTGGATCGCGGCGCGGCGCAGATCGCGTTTCTCTTGAATCCGGTGGACGTCGAGCAGGTCATGCGCATCGCCACGGCGGGCGAGGTCATGCCGCAAAAATCCACGGACTTCTACCCAAAACTCCTCAGTGGAATTACGATGTACCGACTGGACGCGTAAAATGGAAAAGGGCACGCGGGCGCGCGCCCTTTCCGGCAAACAAAATCAAGAAACAGCGGATGTCCCGGGACAAATTTCGCGGCGCGTTACTTCTTGAAGCTCGCGACCGCGGCCGCTTCCGTGTCGGACACTTCGAACACCGTCAGCAGCTTGGTGATCTGCAGAACTTCCTGGAACTTCGACCCGAGGTGGCACAGCCGCACCGACGCGCCCTGGTT
>JBGOWC010000116.1:0-6408 GCA_041478415.1 Terriglobia bacterium | reverse complement strand
CGGCGCAGGTCAAAGGGCTGCGCCATCAGCGTGGCCTCGTTCAGATAAAGCAGATGGCCGTCGGCATAGGCCACGTTGGCGTGCGCGCGCAGCAACAGTTTGCTTTCCTTGCTATCGAGAGAGGACACATAAACACCGTCGTGGGCATGGCTCAGGTCGTCGTGCCCGATTGCAAGAAAAAGGAAGTGCTCGCCATCTGGTAGAAAAAAGGGCCAGCGGTGCGAGGTGTGCTGGGAGGTGTCCACCTGCGTCACCGGGGTAGGGTTGCCTCCAGTGGCCGGCACTCGATACAAACCACCGCCATAATCGGGCGCAAAGAGGATGACTCCCTGCTTGCTCCAGGTGCCGCCGCGGGTAAGGGCCACATTGCACAAGGGCATAACCGGCCCGCCCTCCGCGCCAACACGCTTCAGTTGGCCATTGGAGAAGAAGCCGAGCGAATGGCCGTCGGGCGACCAGAACGGGTAGGAAGCGCCCTCGGTGCCCGGGAGCGGATCAGCTTTGAGCGCGTCCAGCGGACGCACCCACAATTGCTGCTTGCCGCTCGCGTCCACGGCCGCAAACGCCAGCCGCTGCCCGTCGGGAGACACTACGACCGGCCCTCCTCCGACTCCGTTTGCATGAAAGATGGATTTTTCGGGAGGCCCGATGACCCACCGCGCGCGAGGAGGAAAGGTGGGCGAAGGCTGAAAATACAGGCGCGCGGCAGTGACGGTAAATGCAACCAGAGCCAGCGCAGCAATTAACCATGGAATGTAGATCCGTTTGCTGGTTCTGATCAGGACGGCGCTCGTGGATCCGGCCTGCGAGCCGGTTCCCTGAATCCACTTCAGTTCGGCAGCCATATCGTGCGCGCTTTGCCAGCGTTCATCGGGATCTTTCGCCAGGCACGTCCGCACCAGCCGATCCAGCGCCGGCGGGGTCATCGATTGAAGCTGCGTGATCGGCGTTGGCTCCGCCGTCATGATCGCGGAGATCAGCGACGCCTGGCTCTTGCCTTCGAACGCTTTCTTTCCCGTGGCCATCTCAAACAGCACCTCGCCGAATGCAAAAATGTCCGTTCGCGCGTCGGCCTCTTTTCCTTCGAGCTGCTCCGGCGCCATGTACTGAAACGTTCCGACGATGGTGCCCTCGGCGGTGAGCGGCTTGCTCAGCGTCGCCATCCTTGATATGTCGCCAGCCAGTGCGGTCTGCTCCGCCTTTGCCAGACCGAAGTCGAGCAGTTTCGCGCCGCTCTTCGTAAGCATGATGTTCCCGGGCTTGAGGTCGCGATGGACAATGCCGCTGCGGTGCGCTTTATCGAGCGCATCGGCGATCTCGCTGCTGAGTTTCAGCACTTGCTCGAGTGGGAGCGGACCTTTTGCCAATTTCTCCGCGAGTGTCTCGCCCTCGAGATACTCCATGACGAGAAAATCCACGCCGTCCTGATGGCCGACGTCGTAGAGCGCGCAGATGTGCGGATGGGAAAGAGCGGAGATCGCGCGCGCTTCGCGCTCGAATCGCTGGCGCGACTCCGGCTTGTCCGAAAGGTGTGTAGGGAGAATTTTGATCGCCACGGTGCGATCGAGACGGGTATCGCGGGCCCGATAGACTTCGCCCATCCCGCCAGCGCCGAGCGGCGCGACGATCTCATACGGCCCGAGTTTGGTGCCGGCGGTAAGGCTCATTTCTTTTTCAGCTCCGCGTCCCAGTTGACGACCAAAGTAATTGGCTGGGGCGCAGAAGGTTGGAGCAGGCTGTTAATCAAGAAGCGGTTCCCGTCCGGAGAGACGTCAAGGGCCCAGTTTGGTGAAGGCACTCGATGCACCCGAAACAGAGGCTGTACCTTTCCGATGACCGGGCTTCCTTTTTGCTCAGAGAGTTCAGCGGACGTCAATGAGTCGTCCAATCCGAAGTAGAAAAGTTCCCTTCCGTCCCGCCGCCACACGGGGTTCCATCCTCCGTTCCCGGACACTTGCCACTTACCGGCGCCACTCGGAAACGATGAAATATAAACCTCCCCGCGGCCCGACTCCCAGGAGGCATACGCGATCCACTTCCCATTCGGAGAAATTCGCGGGAAAGTGAAACGCGAGAGCGCCGTGGCTCCCGGCAGGAAAGCCATCGGCTTCTGATTTGCAGACATCGGCAGCAACAAGAATTCGGTGCCGCCGCGTTGCGGATTCAGCTGGATACCGGCGACAAATTGGCTGTCCGGAGACCAGGTGGTCGCGTAGCGATCTCCCTCGCCTGGGAACACCAGGTGCTCCGTCTCCATCCCGCTCACGACCTTCACATAGATCTGTGAGCGCCCCCCGCGGTCGGAGCTGAACGCAATTCGGTTCCCATCGGGCGACCAGACGGGCATGCGATTGTGCTCATTGGATTGACTGAAGGTTAGCCGGGTCTTCGAACCCTGCGTCATGTCGTAAATCCAGATATCGCTGTTTGTGTGGGTACGAGGGTCATAAACTTCGAAGGCGAGCTTCCGGCCATCTGGGGAGAGGCTGGGGCCGAAATAGCGTCCGGGCTCTCCCACCTTCCCGAGGACTCTTCCGTTCCGGTCCGTCCAGATCAATTCAGAGACTCCTTCTCCAACGGCTTTCGTGTATACCAGGACGCCGTTCCCGGACGCGGAGAAGGGGGAAAGGCTTACGTTTCCGTTGAACGAAATCTGGTCCGCAAGGGGGATGGGTTCACCGGAAACGCGAAGGCGATCTGAATCGAATGCCTGCGCAACCAGGGTGTTCCCCCTCGGATAAAGTAGCCATCCGGGCGGAGCATAAACGGGATTGCCAACCGCCACCAGGACGCTCGCAGGTTCCGCCGAATCAACAGACCCAAGGCGAATCTCACTGCTGACCATGTCTATTGTCCGGGCGAGATAAAGGAAATGCCGCCCGTCGGGCAAGAATTGAGGCCAGCGATGGGTATCCTCGTGGCGTGCAGTGTCCAGCTTGGTTACGGCTGTCGGCACACCCCCCGTTGCGGCCACCCGAAACAGGTTTCC
This sequence comes from Terriglobia bacterium, assembly GCA_041478415.1. GTDB lineage: Bacteria > Acidobacteriota > Terriglobia > Acidiferrales > UBA7541 > Acidiferrum. The sequence goes on along the minus strand of JBGOWC010000116.1, from coordinate 3,419 downwards.
AAGCGGCTGAGGGGCAAAGACGATTGTGCCATCTCGGGCCCAAGTCCCACCGCGCCCTTCGGGGGCCGGGCAAAGCCCTCGGACCGGGCCGCCCGTGGCATCAATTATTCTGAGCTGGCCATCGGCAAAGAAACCGATGGAGCGGCTGTCGGGCGACCAAAATGGAAAGGTGGCGCCTTCTGTACCCGCCAGAAGCTGGCCCGTGAGGGCCTCCAGCGGGCGCACGTACAACATTTCCCGGCTTGTTTGCCCAATGACGCCAACCACAATGCGCGACCCGTCTGGTGAGACCGCTACTGCGCCCCAAGAGTTTGCGCTTTCGGCGAACGCCGATTTTTCGGGGGGCAGGATCGAAGAACGGACAACGTGGCGCACGGGAACCGGCCGCCAGAAGTAGGCCGCTCCGACTCCTGAAAAAAGTGCCGCGAGTGCGATGCCGGCCAGGGCCCAAGCTCGGCGAAATCCCCTGCCTGGCTGTGTTGCAACTGGAGCTCCCGCCTGCGATCCGCCCTCGGCAACCCACTTCAGCTCGCTCGCCAAGTCGCTCGCGCTTTGCCACCGCTCATCGGCAGATTTTGCCAGGCATTTCTTAACGGCGTGGTCCAGCGCCGGCGGCGTCATCGGCTTGATGCTGCTGATCGGCGCGGGTTCTTTTTCCAGGATTGCCGAGGCCACGCTGAGCTGGCTCTTTCCTTCAAATGCCCGCCGACCCGTCAGCATCTCGTAGAGCACCGCGCCCAGCGAAAAAATATCGCTGCGGCCGTCCACTTCTTTGCCTTCCACCTGCTCGGGCGACATGTACTGGAATGTTCCGACGATCGTGCCCTGCTCCGTCACCGGAGACGTGTGGGGCACAGCCGCGGTCTGAGTCGCTCCGCTCATGAGCGGCGCCGCGGCCTTCGCCAGGCCGAAGTCGAGGAGCTTTGTCCCTGCCGGCGTGAGCATGATGTTGCCCGGCTTCAAATCTCGATGCACCACTCCGCTGCGGTGTGCTTTGTCCAAAGCGTCGGCGATCTGAGCGCCGAATTTCAAGACTTGCTCGAGGGGCAGAGCACCTTTCTCGAGGCGCTTCGCGAGCGTCTCGCCTTCGACGCACTCCATCACCAGGTAATCCATCCCGTCCTGATGGCCAACGTCATACAGCACACAAATATGCGGATGATTCAGGCTGGAAATGGTCTTGGCTTCCCGCTCGAATCTCTGCTTGCGAACCGGATCAGAGGAGAACTGCGCAGGGAGAATCTTGATCGCGACAATGCGATCGAGGCGCGTGTCTCGCGCCCGATATACCTCGCCCATTCCGCCTGCGCCGAGCGGCGAGAGGATCTCGTACGGACCGAGTTTGGTGCCGGAAGAAAGCGGCATGATTGCCGCGGATTATAGCCCAAGTGAGCGCTCGGACCATTTTTCAGTTGTACTCAAGGGTGGGCGAGGGTGAGCTGCTCGGCGACGCATTGCCAGCGGCCGTCACGAAGGATCCAGGTATCAATAAAGCGCTCGTAGCGATGCGTGATGTTGCCGTTCTTGTCTCTGAGCGTGATGTCGTCAAGGCCGCTGGCGATTACGACGTTGGGCGCGACGCCGTGCGATACGAGAAGCGTCATCGTGAGCTTGACGGTCGAAGCGGCTTCGGCTTTGTAGCCGGCAAGCATGGAGTCACGATTGCCGAGGCTGCCGTCCGACTCGACGAGAAGAAAATCGTCTGCGACCATGCGCGTAAGTTTTCCCCATTCATGAGCGAGCTGGAGATTGAACCATCCCTGCTCGAGTTTGGTGACGGCCTGCTCGGCGGCGGCGAATCCGGCGGCGCGGCCCACGGGTTTCGGTTCGACGGGTTTGTTGGTTTGCGCCAAGGCAGCGCTCACTGCCCCGGCACACGACAATGCAACGACCAGAACGAGCTTCCATCGAGCGAGCATCATTGGGACCTCCTTGCTCAAATCGCTGCTGAAACGGAGGCCGCGCGGAACGCGGCTACTTCTCGAAAAGCAATTCGCCGGCGCGCTGCGTGGCTTTGACGACAGCTTTGATCAAGGTGACGCGGAGCTTGCCTTCTTCGAGCTCGAGGATGCCGTCAATGGTGCAGCCGGCGGGCGTGGTGACGGCGTCCTTGAGAAGCGCGGGATGGTCGCCGGTCTCGAGCACGACGCTCGCGGAGCCTTTCATGGTTTGCGCGGCGAGAAGCGTGGCGATGTCCCGCGGAAGACCGACTTTGACGCCGCCTTCGGCAAGCGATTCGAGAATAATGTAGGCGAAGGCGGGCCCGCTGGCGGAGAGGCCGGTGACGGCGTCCATGTGCTTTTCGTCCACGACGACGGTGCGGCCGACGGCGTCGAACATCGCGCGCGCAATTTCGAGATGCTCGGGCGTGGCATGGGCGCCGCGGCAGATGCCGGTCATGCCGCATCCGACGGCCGAGCAAGTGTTGGGCATGGCGCGCACGACGGGAACTTTAGCGTTCGCGCCGCTCGCCGCGGCCGCGCCGAGGTGCTGCTCGATGTAGCTGGTGGGCACGGAGGCGGCGACGGAGATGATCAGCGACTTCTCGCTGAGCTCCGGGCGGATCTCTTCGAGCACTTCGCGGATGGCCTGCGGCTTCACGGAGAGGAGAATGATATCCGCGCCGCGCACGGCCTTGCGATTGTCCGTTGAAACATCGACGCCGAGGTCTTTGGCGAGTGATGCAGCCTTCTCGGCGTGGCGCACCGTTGCCGTGACATGCTTCGGCGCGAACAGGGATTGCTTGAGATAGGCGCGCAGGAGGATGCCGCCGAGCTTGCCTGCGCCGAGGACAGCAAGCCTCTGACCGGAAAGTTTGCGAGTCATAATCCGACCATTGTTGACGAGAGGAGCGGGGGCGTCAACTGGCGTTTCCTGATGGATCGCCACATTTCCCTTGGTCTTCTAGTAGAATCTTGCGCTTGGAACTGAGACCGTTACGGAAAGGATTTTTCTCCGCTCAAATGGCGAAACGAAAACTCATTCCCTTCATTGGCGCAGTTCTCATCGCAGCAGCGCTTCCGCTGCTCTCGCGCGAGCTGCGGCAGTCGGCTGGGGCGGCGAATGAGGTGACACAGAAGGATGTGGCCGTGCCGATGCGCGACGGCGTCATTCTCCGCGCCGATGTCCTCTTGCCCCGTGCTGAGGGGCGCTTCCCCGTCCTGGTCTATCGAACGCCGTACGGGAAGGACCATGCGCTCACCGGGTACAAGAGTTTTTCGAAGGCGGTCGAGCGCGGGTACGCGGTGGTGGTGCAGGACGTTCGCGGGCGGTACGACTCCGGCGGCGAATTCGTGCCTTATCAGAACGAAGGGCGCGACGGCTACGACACGATCGAGTGGGCGGCGAAGCAACCGTGGTCGGATGGAAACGTCGGGACGTTTGGGCTGTCGTACCCGGGCGCGGTGCAGTGGCTCGCG
>JBGOWC010000113.1:0-6449 GCA_041478415.1 Terriglobia bacterium | reverse complement strand
TCGTCTCCACGGCGTGCGCCACGTCCTCCGGCTGCAGCAGTTTCGAGAGATCCCTGCCGGGGCGGGTGAAAAACTCCGTGGCCACGCTCCCGGGACAGATCAGGCTCACGCGGATGCCGTGCTCGCGCAGATCTTCCGCCATGCACGCCGACAGACCCTGGAGGCCCCATTTCGAGGCGCAATAGATCCCGCCCCCGGCGAAGGTATTGAGCCCCGCAAGCGAGCTGATATTAATGATGTGCCCGCCGCTCCGCTCGATCATCGAGGGCGCCACCGCGCGAGAGACTAGGAACACTCCCTTGAGATTGGTGTCTAATACGGTGTCCCAGTCCGCTTCGGAGCGCTCGTGGGCCGGGCCGAAAACGCCGATGCCGGCATTATTGACAAGGATCGTGATGGCGCCGAGAGCCGCCTCCGCCTCGGTAACGAGCCTGTGAACGTCCGACGCCCGCGTCACGTCGGCGACGCACGGTACGGCGCGTCCACCGTCCTCGCTGACGGCGCGGACCGTCGCTTCCAGCGCGGCGCGGTCTCTTCCCGCCACCGCTACCGCGGCGCCCAGAGCCGCCAGCCGCAGCGCGATCGCCCGGCCGATTCCGCGGCTCCCGCCGGTGACCAGCGCGGCTTGGCCGGCCAGCGGCCTTTCCGGTTTCTTTCTGGTATCGTACTTTTTCATCACGCTCATCGGATTTCTTCCTCGCTCAGGCCACTTATTTTGTGCGAGACTCATCTTATCATTGAGACAGTCAAATCCCCGGAGGTGCGGACGGCGGATGGAAAGCTCCGCTTTACCTTGCCAACCTTTCACGCGAGTCGCGAATGCTCGCGGGTAATATCTTGCGGTTTCCCCGCGGCTTTCCCTATAATCCTGAAGTTTTATCGGCCGATCTGATTCCGGCTGGAATCCTGCGCCGGCGAGCTTGATGGTCGGATCCCAAATGGCTGTTTGACGAGGAGAGACGGAATGAACGGAACACGAAAACTGGCGGTTGCTGCGCTTGCTGCGGCGCTGGCCTTGACCCTGGCGGGCGGCCTGTTCTCCGTCGCGCGCGCGCAGGAGGCCGCCAAGCAGCCTTACACGATGGCGGAATATAACGCTTACCAGGCCGCCGTCAGCGAGAAAAATCCCGCGCAGCAGATCAGGCAGCTCGATGATTTCATTCTGAAATATCCGAACTCTGCGCTGCTCGTTTATATCTATCAGGCCTACATCCGGAACTATAATTCGCAACGCACTTTTCCAAAGGTGATTGACAACGCGGACAAGCTGCTCGCGCTCGGCGACAAGGCCGACGCCGCCCAGCGCTACGAGGCCGCGTACGCTCGCGCCTTCGCGTTCACGAACATGAACGTCACGGACAAGGACCAGGCGCTCAAGGCTCGCGCCGCCGCCCTGCTCGGCCTGAACACTCTCGATCAGATCAAAAAACCCGAAACGCTGAGCGACGACGACTTCAACAAACAGGTGCTCATCCCGGCGAAGGTGCTCTTCAACTACACGGCGGCCTCCGCCGCCATGACCGCCAAGAACTACACGGATGCGGCCGCATCGTACAAGAGCACGCTGGTCTTGACGCCGAACGAGCCGGTGACCTGGTTCCGCCTGGGCGTCGCGTACATCTCGATGGCGCCTCCGCAGCATCTCGATGGTTTCTGGGCGCTGGCGCGGTCGGTTTCGCTGAAGGGGCCGACCGAGGCGCAGGTAAGAACGTATCTGCGCCGTCAGATGTTCAATTATCAGCAGCCCGGCTGCGAGCCGCAGATTGACGCGGAGATGGCCGAGCTGATTGCTCTTGCGGGCAGCACGGCGGAGCGCCCGGCCAGCTACAAGCTTCCGACCAGCGCGGAACTCGATGCCGCGCGGAAAGAAATGACCATTGCCTCCGTCATCACCGACCTCAAGGCAGGAGGAGACAGGGGGAAAGTCACCTGGCTGGCGTCCTGCGGTCTTGAATTTCCCGACGTGCCGGGCAAGCTGATCGAAAGCGCGCCGGGTGCCGACGCCGTCACTCTCAAGATCGCTTTCGTTGCGAGCGAAGAGGCGTTTGATCCCGCCAAGACGCCCGACATGGACGTAAGCATCAAGCTCGCCGATCAGCCCGGTGCGGCGCGGGTCGAAAAAGACAATCCGGTGCGCTTCACGGCCACGCTGATGTCTTACGACCCGGATCCGTCCTTCATGCTGCACTGGGGCGGCAAGGCCACGGTGAATGCGGAGGACATTCCGGAAGAAAAGAAAGCACCCGTGAAGAAGCCCGTGCGGCGGCCGCCGGCAAAAAAGCCGACCCACTGACGAGCCCGAAGATTTTTTTGCGAAACGGCTCCGGCTCTGCCGGGGTCGTTTTCTTTTTCTGTGAAGAGTGGGAGCTTGCTTCCGCTTTCAGCGCCCAAACCGTGGCGCGATGACTCCTAGCGGTTCGTGCGGCGGTGGTCCAGCTTGTACTGCCCGATCTTGCGGCTGAGCGTGTTGCGGTGAATCCCGAGGATCTGCGCGGCGTGCGACTGGTTTCCCTTGGCGCGGTCGAGCACGCTCTTGATGAAGCGCTTCTCGAATTCTCCGACGGCTTCATCGAAGAGGATGCCGCGCTCCACCATCTGCCCCACGAGTCCTTCCAGTTGATCTTTCACGTTGTCCGCTCCGCAAAAAGTCCCCGCACCCGCGGGGAATTGAAAAAGGCCGCCTAGTCCAGCTCGCGCCCGGTCAGGATCCGAAAGGCTTCGCGGTATTTGGCGCGCGTTGCTGCCACCACGCCGTCCGGCAATTCCGGCCCGGGCGGCTGTTTGTTCCAGCCGATTTTTTCCAGGTAATCGCGCACGAACTGTTTGTCAAACGAAGGCTGCGGCCCGCCCGGCTTGTACTGGTCGGCCGGCCAGAAGCGCGAGGAATCGGGCGTGAGCGCCTCGTCAATCCAGATGAGCTCGTCACCCAAAAGTCCAAACTCGAATTTTGTGTCCGCCAGGATGATCCCGCGTGGCTCAGCGTAGGCCGCGGCGCGCCGGTAGATTTCCAGGCTGACCGCGCGGACGCGCTCGGCGAGCGGCCCGCCGACGAGCGCCGAGGCTTCGTCGAAGGAAATGTTTTCGTCATGGCCCGAGGTGGCCTTCGTCGCCGGGGTGAACACCGGCTCGGGCAGGCGGTCCGATTCACGCAAGCCGGAGGGCAGGGGAATCCCGCAGATCTTTCCCGTCGCGCGATAGTCCTTCCAGCCGGAGCCGGAGAGATACCCGCGGATGACGCATTCGATGGGCAACGGCTTCGTTTTGCGCGCAAGCATCGTGCGTCCGGCAAGCTCTTCGCGATAGTCATCAAACGGCGCGGGCAGCTCGGTCCCGCTCAGAATGTGATTCGGTGTCACGTCGCGAAGCTGGTGGAACCAGAATAGAGAAAGCTGCGTGAGAACACGGCCTTTGTCCGGAATGCCCGTGGGAAGGATGACGTCGAAGGCCGACAAACGGTCCGTCGCGACGATCAGCAGGCGGTCGCCGAGATCGTAGATGTCGCGGACCTTCCCGCGCGCGGCGGGCGCGATGCCCGCAAAGTGCGTTTCTCGAACGACGCGTTGCGCCGGAGTGGCGGCCACGGATTTCTTCCCCCTGGAAAAGAGGCCGTATTCTAGCGCAGCACGGGGCGAAGTCAATGTTACCCGGTGGATTTCGTCTGGAAAAAAGACCGGCAGCGCGTCCTGCAAAATGCGTCGATTATTTTTCGCATGGTAAGGCCAATCCTAGGCAGCGGAAGCGGCTGCGCGTTTCTGCCGCGGGGCGTCTTCGCCTTCCCAGCGCACCGACACCAGCTTCGAGACGCCGGGCTCCTGCATCGTCACGCCATACAGCACCGAACCCATCTCCATCGTGCGCCGGTTGTGGGTCACGATGATGAATTGCGTCTGCGCGCTCATCTGCCCGACCAGCCGCGTGAAGCGCCCGACGTTTGCTTCGTCGAGCGGCGCGTCTACCTCGTCCAGGATGCAGAACGGGCTAGGCTGGTAGCGGAAGATGGCGATCAGCAGCGCCAGGGCGGTCATTGCTTTCTCGCCGCCGGAAAGCAGCAGCACGTTTTGCAGGCGCTTGCCCGGTGGCTGCGCGACCATGTCAATGCCCGCGTCGCCGGAGCTGTCCGGCTCGGTCAGCCGCATCTCGCCCGTGCCCCCGCCGAAGATCGTATGGAACGCGTCGGCAAAGTTGCTGTTGATCGCGGCGAAGGCCAGCTCGAATTTTTCGCGCGAAACCTGATCCAGCTCCGCGATGGCCTGCTGCGTATCGGCGATGGACTGTAGCAAGTCGTCGCGCTCACGCGTGAGGAAGGTGAAGCGCTGCTCGCACTCGTTGTATTCCTCGAGCGCCATCATGTTCACCGGGCCCATGGATTCAATCCGCGACTTCATCTCGCGGTAGTTCGTTTCGGCGATGGCCAGCTCTTCGCCGGTCAGCAGCGCCGTCTCCTGCGCGATCAGGTCCTCGGGGTGAGCGTTCACTTCGGCGAGGCACGTCTCGCGCAGGTGCTGGCGATCGGAATCGTTGCGCGCGCGTTCAATCTCCGCTCGGCCCCGCTCTTCACGCAGCTCCTGGAGCGATTGGCGGCCCGACCGCAGATGGTCTTCGGTCTGGGTGACGCGCGTGCGCGCCGATTCCCATTCCTGTTCGAGCTCGCGCTGGCGCGTTTCGAGGCGCAGCTTTTCGGCGCGCAGCCCCTCGAGTTGCACCGCCAACTCTTCGCTCTGCCCGGCGAGCGTGGCAACCTCTTCGTCCACGGTCGCGAGCTGCTGCCGCAGGGCGGCTTCGCGCCGTTCCATTTCCTGCTTTTCTTCGCCGAGCCGCGCAGCGACCGCTTCCGCGGCGGTGAGGCGCTCCGCCAATGCCGCTTGTTCCGCGCGCGCCACGGTCAGTTCTTCCTGCGCGGTCTGAATGGCTTGCCGCGTAGCCATCAATTCTTCGGCGAGCCCGGCGCTCTCGGCTTCCGCCGCGGCGCGGCTTGTGACCGCCAGGGCATGTTGTTCCTGCGCCCGCGCCGCTCGCTGCTGCGCCGCCTCCACATCCCTGCGGATCCGTCCGAGCTCGTCCTGGCAAACGGTGAGTTCCAGGCTGAGCCGCGCCAGCTCCCCTTGCATCTGCTGATGACGATGGGTTGCGCCAAAAACGGCGCGTTCCGCATCGCGCTGCTTCGTGACGAGTTCTTCGAGTGACATCTCGGTCGCGCGGAGGCCGGCGGCGATCTCTTCGAGCGCGGCCTGCGATTCCGCGGCCTGCCGTTCGAGCTGCAGCGCTTCCGCTTCGAGCGCGCGCAACTCGCGCTTCATCCCCAGCGGCCCGGCTTCATCCGGCCGGCCGCCAGTAACCATGCGGCCCTGGTACGAGGTGCCGTCGGGAAGAACGAACGCGTACTGCGGATACTCGCGCGCGAGTTTTTCCGCGGCGATGGCGCTGTCCGTCAAAAAGGCCGAGCGCAGCCGCGGCAGGAATTGTTTTGCCGCCGGTCCGAGCGGATCGCGGAATTCGACGAGCCTGTCGAGGCGGGACACGACACCCTCGTCGGCCCGGAAGGGAATAATCGGCTCGTAGTCGTTGAGCCGCAGGTTACGCAGCGAGTCCACGAAAAATGTGGCCCGCCCGCCGGCCTCTTCGCGCAGAAGCGCGATCCCGGCGCGGGCGTGGTCGTAGGTTTCCACGACCACGTACTCGAGCTCGTCGCGGAGAAACTGCTCCACGGCGCCCTCGAATTGTTCCTCGACTTCCGCGTAATCGGCGAGCACGCCCACGGCGCGGAAGTTTCCGCTCGTCCCGCGCTCGTTCGCCGCGAAAAGTTTTTGCACCGCGTCCGCCGTATACGAGCGGTCGTTCAAGATGTGTTCGAGCGTCTGCCGCCGCGCGCGCGCGCCTGCAAGCGAATCGCGCAGAGTCTCCGCCTTTGCCGAGGTCTCCGCCTGATTCTGCCGCAGCTCGCCCATCCGCGCTTGGAGCGCCGCCGCTTCCAGTTCGAGCTGGCGCAAAATGCCGGTTGCGGATTCCCATTCCATTGCCGCGCGATCGGAATCGTCGCGCAGTTGGATGGAGCTTTCGAGCAGCGCGGTCTCCGACATTTCGAGCTTTCGCAGCGCCTCACCGTGATGCAACAGTGCTTCTTCGGCCTGGCGCTGCTCGCCGTGCAGGCGGATCAGCTCCTCGCCCGCCACCGCCACGGAGCGCCGGAGCATCTCGATGCGCGCTTCGGCCTTTTGCGTCTGATCCGTCAGGGATTGCGAGCGCATCGCCAGCCCATCCACGCGCGCTGCTTGTGTGTTCGCTTCTCTCCCGAGCGCAATAAGTGTTTGTTCCTGCGCCGCGCTGCGCGCGCGCCACTCGGCGGTTTGCCCCGCGGCCTGCTGCGCTTCGGAGGCAATCTGTGTTCCGCGCGCGGAGAGCTCCTCTTTGCGCTGGCCGTTGAACGCCAGGCGGTTTTCCGCGCGGTCGAG
>JBGOWC010000049.1:0-9016 GCA_041478415.1 Terriglobia bacterium | reverse complement strand
CTGGGCGCAGGGCAAGGGCGAATCGTGCGGCAACTTCTGACGGAGAGCACTTTGTTGGCCGCAATCGGCGGAGGTCTTGGCTTACTGCTGGCAGCCGTCGGGACACGGGCTGCACTGCTCGTGCTGCCAACTACGCTGCCGCGCGCGGCAGAAGTTGTCGTGGACGGGCGTGTTCTGCTCTTTGCAGGCGCAATATCGTTGCTCGCGGGAATTTGCTTCGGCTTGGCGCCGGCGCTGAAAACAATGAAGCCCGAGGTGCACGAAACGCTCAAGGAAGGCGGGCGCGGAGGAAGCGGAATGCGTCATCGGGCGCAGGGTGCGCTGGTCGCGGCGGAGATGGCGCTGGCTCTCGTGTTGCTGATCGGAGCGGGATTGATGATCCGCACGCTGGCGGCGCTGTGGAATGTGAATCCGGGGTTCGAGGCGAACAGGGTTTTGACGTTTGGGTTCTCCCTGCCGCCATCCATGATGACGGCAAGCCCGGAGGCGATTCGGGCCGCGCTGCGCGAAGTCCACGACAAATTTCAATCCGCGCCGGGCGTGCAAGGGGTTGCGTTCTCCTGGGGCGCGGCACCTCTACAGGGAGATGATGAATGGCTCTTCTGGGTAGATGGCCAGCCGAAACCTGCCAGCGAGAGCGACATGAATTGGGCGATTGACTATGTCGTTGACTACGACTACCTGAAAATCATGGGCATCCCGCTCAAGAGCGGCCGGTTCTTTACGGCGCGAGACGATGAGCACGCGGCTCGCGTGGCTGTCGTTGACGAGGTTCTAGCGAACCAATTCTTCGCGGGGCAGAATGCCATCGGCAAGCGCCTGCACCTGAGCGGCGACGAAATCGTGGAGATCGTAGGCGTCGTGGGACACGTGAAGCAGTGGGGCCTGGATACCGACGACAAAGAAGCGCTGCGGGCACAAATGTACACGCCATTCATGCAGCTTCCCGACAAGGCGATGGGGACGGGTGCGAGCGTGGTGGTGCGTTCGGATCAACCGGCGATGGTGTTTGAGTCCATCCGCCAGGCAAACAACCAGATGAGCAGCCAGCAGGTTGTTTCCGGCGCACAGACGATGAACGAAGTCATTGCGAGTTCCCTGGCGGAGCGGCGCTTCTCGATGATCTTGTTCGGCGCCTTTGCGGCGCTGGCGCTGCTGCTGGCGAGTGTGGGCATCTACGGCGTAATTTCCTATCTCGTTGGCCAGCGCACGCATGAGTTGGGTGTCCGCATCGCGCTCGGCGCGCAGCGCAAGGACGTGTTGCGGCTGGTCCTGGGGCAGGGAACAAGAATGGCGCTCCTGGGGGTCGTGATTGGCCTCATCGCCGCACTTGCGCTGACGCGTCTGATGGCCAACATGCTTTTCGGCGTGAGCGCGACCGATCCGCTGACATTTTTGGGCGTTGCCATCGTACTCACGATGGTTGCGCTCGCAGCGTGTTACATTCCCGCTCGTCGCGCGATGCGCGTGGATCCGGTGGTCGCGCTGCGCTACGAATAGCCGCGGAATCCCGTCCCAACTTTTTGCGCTTATGCTAGAATCCGTCCCGTTTTGCGGGAGGGTGAAACGCGCAATGGATCTTGCACTGATTCCTCCAGGAACACGCATGGAAGCGAACGGCGATGGCGCGTCATTCGACATTACCGGCTCCAGCACGCATACATTTCTTTGCCGCCTGACGGTTACCGAACAGATTGAGCAGGAATCGCTCGACGTTTCCATCTGGGGCTCGTCCGACGGAGAGAATTGGGGCACCAAGCCGCTTCTCAAATTGCCGCAGCAGTTCTATCGCGGCACGGCGAAGCTCGTTCTCGACCTCACGCTTCGTCCCGAAACCAAGTTCATTCGCGCGCGCTGGGAACTGAACCGCTGGGGAAGGGTCGCTCCGGCGCCCTACTTTGTTGCTGGCCTGGACCTGGTGGAAATCCCGCCGATGTCGCGCGAAACGCCGACCCGGCGCATGGCAATCGCCAAGTAAGGCTCACTGTTTCAGTTGTTTAGGGAAATCCTAGGGCTTTTTAGGGGTAGGAGACTGACGGTCGGTTGCCCTGTGGTGGTTAGCCCCCTACCCCGCGAGTGGTCTTGCTTGTATAGACGCGAACACCCTCGAAAATGTTTCCTTGGCCCGCAAGAAAATCCATGTGAACGAAGTTAAATCCTGCAAAATGCAAATCGGGGGCGTTTTTTGCTTATTCCGGCTCTGTGCCGCCGGATTTCTTCTATGAAGTAATCTCAACGGTATCTAAATAACGCGCCACCGCCACGTTCCAGCGGAATTTTTCCTTGATGGCGGCCTGCAACGCCTGTGCCGCCACCGGCTCGCCGTGGGTCAGGTAGGTCTGTTTCGGCGGGGCGGTCAAGCCGGTAAGCCAGCGCTGCAATTCGCTCTTGCCCGCGTGGGCCGAAAATTGCCGCAACTCGACGACCTCCGCCAGCACCGGCACGTCCTCGCCGTAAATCCGCAACGTCTTCGCGCCCTCGAGCAGCGCTCGGCCGCGCGTGCCCTCGGCCTGGAAACCGGCCAGCACCACGGCATTGCGCGAATCGGGCAGCCGCCGCGCCAAATGGTGCAGGATGCGCCCGCCGGTGGCCATGCCGCTCGCCGAAATGATGATGCACGGCGTGGTGACGTTATTGATCTGCTTCGATTCGTCCGCGCTCCGCGTCAGGTGGAACTCGTGCACGTCCAACGGATCGCCCTTGCCGTCGTGCTCCTCGCGGTTGAAGTCGAGGTCGTGGTCTTCCTTGTGCCGCAAATAGAGATCCGTTGCGCTGGCCGCCATCGGGCTGTCCACATAAACGGGCAGCTTCGGAATGCGCTGCGCATCCTCCAGCTCTCGGAGGTAATACATTATCGTTTGCGTGCGGCCAATGGCGAACGCCGGAATCACAATCGAGCCGCCGCGCTTTGCCACGCGGTTCACCACATCGGCCAGCGCGTCCGTCGGCGAGCCGCCCGGATGCTCGCGGTCGCCGTACGTTGATTCGCAAATCAATACATCCGCGTGCGGCGGAGTGATCGGATCGTTCAGGATGGCCTGATCGTACCGGCCGATATCGCCGGAGAAGACGACAACGGTCTTCTTGCCGCCCTCGTTGATCGTCAATTCGAGGCTCGAGGAGCCCAGGATGTGCCCCGCGTCATAGGAAACGACGCGAAACTCGGAGCTGATGTCGAAGCCGCCGGTCCTCGGCGCCTCCTTCAATAGTTTCAAGACCGGATCCACGTCCTCCGGCGTGTAGAGCGCCATCGGCTCGGGATGGCGGCTGTATTTTTTCCTCTGCGCGCGCAGCGTGTCTTCCTCCTGCAGATGCGCCGAATCGCGCAGCAGGATTTCGGTGAGCTCAATCGTCGCTGCATTGGCAAAGATCGGCCCGTGATAGCCGTCCTTCACGAGCTTTGGTAGCCAGCCGGTGTGGTCCAGGTGCGCGTGGGTCAACACGGCGTAATCAATCGTCTTCGGATCAATCGCCAGCGGCTTCCAGTTGCGGTCCTTCAGCTCGTTTGTGCCCTGGAAGAGCCCGCAATCCACAAGCAGCCGCTTCCCAATCGCTTCGACGACGTATTTGGATCCGGTGACGCATCCCGCCGCTCCCAAGAATGTAAGCTGACACATAGGAGAGCTATTCTAACGACGGAGAGGTCTAACTTCCAATCTCTGCGTTGCGGCAGTTGCCGACCTGCCATTGAGAGGTCATAGGCTTGTGGGTTCAAGAGGAGGCCGAATTCAACAGTGTCAGTAATTCCCGACGATCGTGCGGATGTCTAGCCATTGCAATGCCATCTGGCCGGAAGACTATCCCCGCGATCTCGCTGATCGCCAAGTGATTAGAAACAGCTGCAGCGTGGTCTTTTGATTGGGCCCGGGCGTGCTCCCACAAATAGGCGAAGTTCAACGCCGCGGCTCTATCGCGGCTCAGGCTGGAGTAGAATGACCCGCGTCAGCTTTGATGTTTTCCTGAGCCGCGAACGTTTGGCACGAAAGGTGTGGCCATGAGGCAGTCGCTCGTGGGCAATCTGCTCTTCCTATGCGTCTTCGTACAAGCCGGCCAGTTCCTTGCGCAGGAAACCCCGTCATCCTCTCCGCCCCCATCCATCGCCAGCACGTCCGGTAACGAAACTGACGCTCTTCGCAGGCTACTTCTCCTCAGGGCGAAAACTGTGTACCTCGCCGTTCAACTTGAGCCCGACGCTCGGGAGGGGCCTGGGGCTCCCGAGCATCGTGAAAAGCTGGCACTCAAGTGGCTGGGCGGAGCAATGATTTGGGATACGAGATTGAAGGTAGTCAAGAATCGCAAGGATGCCGACCTGCTCTTCCTGCTCGTAGAAGGAAATGCTCCCAGGGCTTTTAGCCATGTAGTCATGAAGGAAAAGCTTCTCGTTCTCCCCGGCGCCCCCGCGGAGGGAGATCTTCGCCCTCTTTGGGAGAGCGATTGGTATGAAGGCGAAATGGGCGAATATTTGCCCGCCTTGCGCGCAGTCACCGAATTCCGTTCCCTTCTGGAGAAGACTCTCCCTGAGGTATGGATTGGAGCACAAAGACCGCGCCCTGAGGAACAAGACGACGAATCGCCCGTTGCCCCAGGCCTTACCTCCCAGGAGCGCCGAGTCGTTTTGCTCTCGGCAAAAACGATTGCCCTGCTCAGCTTTGGCCCGCCGAAGAAGAAGGGAGACATTATTGATAGTTTTCTCTTCGGATATGCGCCTCCATGGGAATGGGCCGACGCCACCCGGGCCCGGGCCGACGTCGAGACTGCACTTCGCATGTGGAATCGCTACTCCCTCGTGGAAGACCCCAGGGACGCGGACCTTTTGCTCTTGATCACCGTGTGGAATGAGAAGGCCGAGAAGATCGGCAGGGTCCAACACCAAGACTTGATAGCTGGCCTCAAGATCTACCGTGGCCGGGCCTTTTTCGGCAATCCTCAAGTTGCGCTTTGGCTCGGTAAAGAAAGCGCTAAATCGGGGCGTTCTACGCGTCGCATCTTCGAGAAATTTCGGAAGGACATCGAAGAATTGATGAAACAAACACCCGAAAAGGAAACAGCCCTTCCGGCGCAGTTGCCGCCGAAAACGGATCCATAACCCGAACTTAGCAAAGCGTCACAGGCTCTTGAACCCCTGCCAAACCCAGCTGGGGCCGACGGAATTTGAACCCACGACCCGTCCGATTCTGATTCGGACCGCGCTCGCGCCGTCACATCTAGCATGGGAGTACTAAGGGAATTGGTGGAGCCGATGGGGTTCGAACCCACGACCTCCTCGATGCCATCGAGGCGCGCTCCCAGCTGCGCCACGGCCCCACCGTGAGGAATACTTCCTTTATAGCATCGCCCCGCAGCACCGTCAAAGCCGGCTTGCCGAACCTCTCATTGCGGCGAGGTGTTGCATCGTTCTTCTCGATCGCAACCTCCTATTGCGAAGTCTGCTTGACCTCATCCTCCTCACTCATCTAGCCTCCTCCTGCGGAGACCGGGTGGTTCCTTTTTCCACGGTCCGGTTTTCGAGCGCATCGTGACCCAACCGCAAACTCCACCGCTGCAAGGCCTGACCTCGCGCGAGGCGAACGAGCGGCTCCGTCAATTCGGGCCCAATGATCCAACTCCTCCTCGGAAACGCTCTCGGCTGGCTCAACTCTTCCAGCTTTTCCTGAATCCACTGGTCATCATTCTGATTCTCGCCGCGCTTGTGTCCGGCTTTCTCGGGCAGAAAGTGGATGCAAGCATCATCCTGACGATTGTCATCGTCAGCGTGCTCATCAATTTCGTGCAGACGTACCGGTCTCAAAATGCGGTGGACGATCTGCGCGAACGCGTGACGCCCACGGCAACGGCTCTGCGCGACGCGGCGTGGGGTGAAATTCGCCGCCAGGATCTTGTTCCCGGCGATATCGTGCGGCTTTCGGCGGGCGACCTCGTTCCGGCCGACGCCATCCTGCTCGAATCGCTCCATCTCTACGTGCAGCAAGCGGCGCTGACGGGCGAATCGATGCCGGTGGAAAAGGAAGCCGGCGCGAAAGACGCGGGCGCACAGGCCGATTCCGTCAACGCCTTATTTCTCGGAACTTCCGTGGTCAGTGGAACGGCGCTCGCGCGAATCACCGCAACCGGCGCGCGGACCGCCTTCGGCGCCATCGCCGCGCGTCTGGCCATGCGCGCGGAAGAAACTTCCTTCGAACGCGACCTCCGCCAGTTCGGCATGCTGATCATGCGGGCCGTTTTTTTCCTCGTCATTTTCATTCTTGCCGCAAGCATCGCGCTGCATCGCGACGCCTTTCAATCGCTTCTTTTTGCGGTTGCGCTCGCCGTCGGGCTGACTCCCGAATTTCTGCCCATGATCACATCCGTAACGCTTGCGAAGGGCGCCGTGCGCATGGCGCAGGAAAAAGTCATCGTCAAGCATCTCGGCGCCATTCAGAATTTCGGCAGCATCAACGTCATTTGCAGCGACAAAACCGGCACCCTCACGGCGGGGAAAATGTCTCTCGACCGCGCCGTGAACATTTTTGGCGCGCCCGCCGAACGTCCCCTCGCGCTGGCCTGCCTGAACAGCCGGTTCGAAACGGGCATCCGCAGCCCGCTCGATGCCGCCATTCTCAGTTGCGAGAGTCCCGGCGCCTCCGGCTATGCGAAGGTGGACGAAATTCCTTTCGACTTCGATCGCCGGCGTCTTTCGATTGTCGTCGAAAAATCTGCCGCACGCCTGCTGATCACCAAGGGCGCGCCGGAAGGAATTCTGAAATTAGTCACCGCGTACGAGGAAGCGGGCGAAGTTTGCCCCTTCGACGCCGCCGGCTTGCAGCGCTGCCGCGGGACGTTCGAGGATCTCTGCGGGCAGGGGTTTCGCGTCCTCGCGGTCGCCTATCGCAACGTCCCGGCGCAGCCGGGTTATTCCGCCGCCGACGAAGAGTCGCTCATTCTTGCCGGCTACCTGGCCTTTGCCGATCCGGTGCTCCCGGATGCTGCGCAGGCCTTGGCCGCGCTGCGAAGCGACGGCGTTCAAGTGAAAATTCTCACCGGCGACAACGAGCTCGTCACGCGGCACATCTGCGCCCAAGTCGGCCTCGATGGCGGCGCCCCGGTGCTCGGCGAAGAGCTCGAGCGCATGAGCGAAGCGGCTCTCGGGCACGTCGCCGAAAATACGACGGTCTTTGCGCGCGTCTCCCCGGCCCAGAAGCACCGCATCATTCTGGCGCTCAAGCATCGCGGCCACGTGGTCGGCTACATCGGCGACGGCATCAATGACGCGCCATCCCTCCATGCCGCGGACGTGGGCATCTCCGTCGCCAGCGCCGTGGACGTCGCGCGCGACGCCGCTGACATCGTTCTCGTTGAACCCGGCCTGCGCGTCCTGCACAAAGGCATCATCGAGGGCCGCAAAGCGTCCGGCAACGTGATGAAGTATTTGCTGATGGGCACGAGCTCGAATTTCGGCAACATGCTCAGCATGGCGGTCGCCTCGCTCTTTCTGCCGTTTCTCCCCATGCTCCCCACGCAAATCCTGCTGAATAATTTCCTCTACGACGCCGCGCAAATCACCATTCCCACCGACAACGTGGAGGAGGCTTACATCCGGCGCCCGCAGCGCTGGGACATGGGACTGATCCGCAATTTCATGATTTTCATTGGGCCGATCAGCTCGCTCTATGACTTCCTCACGTTTTTCGTTCTGCTTCACGTCTTTCACGCCACGCAGCCGCTCTTCCACACGGGCTGGTTCGTGGAATCGCTTGCCACGCAGACACTCGTCCTGTTTGTGATTCGAACGGAGGGGAATCCGCTGCGCAGCCGGCCCAGCCGCGCGCTGACCGTAACCACGCTCGCGATCGTCGCGCTCGGTGTAGTGATCCCGTTTACTGGAGTCGCGCACGTGCTCGGCTTCACGCCGCTCCCGGGGCGCTACTTCGCGTTTCTCACCGGAGCCACGATCACCTATCTATTCCTGGTCGAATTGGCAAAGCGCATCCTGCGCTCGCGCCTCACCGTCCAGGCCGCCCCTGTTCGTTGAGTTATTGGCTTCGTCTTAGCTATACATTCTGCTCGAAGCCGTCTTCACCGCAACGCGCAGCGCGCGGTCCAGGTGCGAGACTTCCAGAACGACGCTCGCCTTCTTCGAATCCTTTTCGATCGTCTGATAGCCGCAGGTGATGTTGATGTTCTTCGCGGCCAGCTTTTCCGCGAATCGCCCGAGTGCTCCGGGCACATTGGGCAGCTTGGCGTGCAGGACGGATTGCTCGAAGTAGGGCAGCTCCGCGTCGTACAGGGCTTCCTTGGCTTTTTCCACGTCGTCAACGACCAGTCTTACCGCACCCTTTTTCCCGGCGGTCGTCAGCAGAAAACCCAGGATGTTCACTTTCGCATCGCCCAGTGTGCGGGAGATCAGGGCCAGCGTCCCCGGACGGTTTTCGCAGGGGACGTTAAGTTGATTTACTCTTGGCATGGCGGTTCCCCCCTTGCCTGGCATTCTACCTCGCCGGCGGACGGAGGGCGCTCCCGCCATCTCACGGTTTCGGTTGTGCGCCCATCAGCTTGAGATTCTCCGCCTTCCAGCGCATCGCGGCATAAATGCGGTTGCGGCCGCTCGGATGGTCAAAGAAGATCAACTCTTCCACCGGCCCGGGACTCATCTTGCGGTATTCCCCCAGGTGAATGGCGGCCTGCGCGAACCCGTCCGGTTGACGGCTGGCGTTCAGGCCATACATGTCCGCCTCGTATTCCTGGGTGCGAATGTAGGAATTCAGGACGGGCGTCAGCACGAAAAAGAAGATGGAGCTCAGGAGAACCACGAGAGGAAGCACGGCGGTATCGCCGATGCCTCGGATTTGCCACTTCTCTCCCCAGAGTTGCAGGGACCACTCCAACGACAGGCGCAATAGCGCGAACCCGGCCACCGTCACGATGAGAAAGAACATCATCCCCTTGTAAACGTGGTTGAGCACATAGTGGCCCATCTCATGTCCCATCACCGACTGAATCTCTTCGGGCGAGCCGCGGCGCAGCAGATTGTCATTGAGAG
>JBGOWC010000203.1:0-4555 GCA_041478415.1 Terriglobia bacterium | reverse complement strand
GGAAGCGCAAATGAACCTGCAGGTGATGCAGGGCGAATGCACATCCTATCCCGACGGTTTTTTCGATCTTGTATTCGGAAACGCGGTGCTGCACCACCTGGATCTGACGCTCGCCTCGAGGGAAATTTTCCGCATGCTGAAGCCGGGGGGAGTCGCCGTATTTCTTGAACCCCTCGGTGAAAACAAGCTGCTGGAATGGGCGCGAAGGAGTTCACTTCGTTCTTCTGCTCATCGCCATACGCGGGACGAGCGGTCTCTCGTCTACGCGGATCTCGCCGCCTTGCGCTCCGTGTTCAGCCGGATGAGCTACAGAGAAATACGCCTCTTCACGGTCCTCGAAGCCGCTTTCCGGAAAACCGGGGCTGGAATGATCGGCATTTCACGCGGAGAGCGCGTTCTCCGATACCTCGCCCGCTTGGATGATTGGGCGCTTGAGCACGTATCTCTGATCCGGCCGCTCGCGTCTTACCTCGTCATTTGTCTGCCGAAGTCAGGCGATGCGAATTCCGCGGGCTCGTCGAATCTCGGAAGCATTCTTCCGTCCTGCAGTCGCGCCTCGCATGGGGGAAATCATGATTAGTTTTCCCAACCGCATCGGCCGGATTGCGCGGCACGGCGGCGCGGAGGAGAAAACCTCGGCGCAGGGCAGGCCGGCTTTTCCCGTCGAAGCGATTTTCACACCCCCAAGGGACACGCGATTGGATGCCGCCGTTCCCGGATTGAGATTGGCGTTTTTGCACCGAGGCAAAGGCTTGTGAGTAAGAAAGCTCTGATTACCGGGATCACCGGACAAGATGGTTCTTATCTTGCCGAGCTCCTATTGTCGAAAGGCTATGAAGTTCACGGGATTAAGCGCCGCTCCAGCAGTTTTAACACCGGCCGCGTGGATCATCTGCTGGCCGACTGGCACGACCGGGATACGCGGCTGTTCTTGCACTTCGCCGACTTGAGCGATTCGACCAGCCTAGCTCGGCTGCTTCACCGCCTTCAACCGGAAGAGATCTACCACTTGGGCGCGCAGAGCCATGTGCGCGTGAGTTTTGACATTCCGGAGTATACCGGCGACGTTACTGCGCTCGGAACGACGCGCCTGCTCGACGCCATCCGCGAATCGGGCATCGCGCCGCGATTCTACAACGCCGCAAGCAGCGAGATGTTCGGCCAGGCGAGCGAGTGCCCGCAATCGGAGCGCACGCCGTTTCGTCCGCGCAGTCCGTACGGCTGCGCCAAGCTGTATTCCTACTGGATGACCGTAAACGCCCGTGAAGGCGCCGGCCTCTTCGCGGTGAACGGCATCCTGTTCAACCATGAATCTCCGCGCCGCGGCGAGATCTTTGTCAGCCGGAAGATTAGCCAGGCAGTCGCGCGAATTGTCCACGGCCTCCAGGACAAACTCTATCTCGGCAACCTGGAAGCGCAGCGCGATTGGGGCTATGCCCCGGAATACGTCGAAGCCATTTGGCAGATGCTCCAGCGCCAGGCTCCGGAGGATCTTGTGATTGCCACCGGCGAATCGCATTCCGTCCGCGAATTTGTGGATCTGGCATTCCAGCATGTCGGGCTCAACTGGAAAGATTACGTCATCGTGGACCCGCGATATTACCGTCCGACCGAGATCGACCGGCTCGAGGGCGACGCCACCAAGGCGCGGGAAGAGCTCGGCTGGGCGCCGCGCACGATGTTTGCCGAATTGGTGCGCCTCATGGTGGATGGAGATATTCGACTGCTCGAGGACAAATTGAGCGGCCGGCTGGAGCGAGCGGTTTCAGCGCGTTCGGGGGAATAGCCTCGAGCATAGATTGTCAGCGGGAATGGAAATGAAAGATCAGTTGACTCAAGAAAGTATCGTCGTCACTGGTGGAGCCGGATTTCTGGGGCGTTGCGTGGTTGAAA
This sequence comes from Terriglobia bacterium, assembly GCA_041478415.1. Taxonomy (GTDB): domain Bacteria; phylum Acidobacteriota; class Terriglobia; order Acidiferrales; family UBA7541; genus Acidiferrum. Next base: position 2,662 of record JBGOWC010000203.1, on the reverse strand, counting down.
AACTCCGCGCGCGGGGCTGCAGACACGTTTTTGTGCCGCGCCGGGCGGACTACAACCTCATCCGGGAAAATGACATTTCCCGGCTCTTTGACGACGCCAAGCCTGATGTGCTCCTGCACCTCGCCGCCGTGGTGGACAATCCGGTCGGCCGCGGCAATCCTGCCGCCTGCTTTTTCGAGAACGTGATGATGAGTGTGCAGTTGATGGAAGCGGCGCGGAAACACGGCCTGCGAAAGATGGTTTGCCTGGGTAGTGCCTGTTCCTATCCACAGCACGCCCCTGCACCGCTTCGCGAAGAGGATTTTTGGAACGGCTATCCGCACGAATCCCGCGGTGCCCATGGCATTGCCAAGAAAATTTCCCTCGTGCAGGCGCTTGCGTATCGGCGGCAATACGGCTTGAACGCCATTTTTCTCATTCCCACAAACCTCTACGGTCCGGGCGACAACTTCGATCCAGAGACGGGCTATGTGATTCCTTCCCTCATTCGAAAATTCGTAGCCGCGGCCGAAGCGCGCAAGCCGTCTGTCCGCCTCAACGGAGATCCAGGGGCAACGCGCGACTTTCTGTTTGTCGAAGACGCCGCGGAAGGACTCCTTCTCGCGCTGGAGCGCTACGACGGCAGCGATCCGGTCAATCTCGCGACCGGCGAGGAAGTCAGCCTGGGCACGCTGGCTGGAATTCTTGCCGGGCTCGCAGGTTTTAGCGGAAATGTTGTCTGGGAGGCCGCCGAACGACCCGGGCTGGCCAAGCGGTGGCTCGACACGTCACGCGCGGCGCGGGATTTCGGCTTCTCTGCGCAAACCCGCCTGCGCGACGGCTTGCGCGCGACCGTCGAGGCGTATCGGCATACTCACGCTGCGAATGGCGAGAGACGCCTGACGGCGCTGAGCGCGCCCGGGGGCTGACGCGCTGCGGGCCCGAAGAAGGAGAACCATGGAGAATCACTTTACGATTCGGAAGTCGTGCCGGTCTTGCGAAAACACTTCGCTCATCGACGTGCTTTCCCTGGGGTCCCTGTACGTTTCGAACTTCGTGGATGATCCTCGGCCCGACAACTGGCCGCGCGTCCCCCTGGAGCTTCTCCTCTGCGCGAAGTGCAATCTACTGCAACTGCGGCACACCACCCCGGCCGAGTGGCTTTATCGCCGTTACTGGTACAAGTCCGGCGTAAACGCCTCGATGCGCGCGGCGCTGGCGGACATTACGGAAAGAGCTGCGGCGTGTGTCGGCTTGCGCGCAGGCGACGCGGTGCTCGATATCGGTTGCAACGACGGCACGCTACTGCGGTCGTATGGCGCCAAAGGTATTCGCCGCGTGGGATGCGAACCAGCTCTCAATCTTGCGGCGGAAGCCCGGCAAGGCACCGACGAAATTATTTCAGACTTCTTCCCCAACCACACTCTCCGGGGCGCGCGATTTCGGGTTATCACCTCCATCGCCATGTTTTACGACCTCGAGGACCCCAACGCCTTTGTCGCGGCCGTTGCCGGAGCTCTCGCTGAAGATGGTGTGTGGGTCATCGAGATGCACTATCTGCCCTTCACGATTGCGCGCAATGCCTTCGATGCCATCTGCCACGAGCATCTGGAGTACTACTCGCTTGCTTCGCTGGAGCCCTTGCTTTCCCGCCACGGCTTGGCCGTTTCCGGCGCCGAAACCAACGACGTCAATGGCGGAAGCCTTCGCGTCTCCGTCACGCATCGCGGTCATCGCGCCGCTCGAGCAGCGCATGCATCGCGCATGGAAGACCTGCGCGCACAGGAAGCTTCTCTCCATCTCGATCGCCCCGAGGTGTACGCGGAATGGAGCCAGCGCATACGGAATTCCGGCAAGGCGCTTCGACAGATTCTCGAGAGCGAACGGCAGCAGGGCCGAACGATTTCGGTTTGTGGCGCTTCGACCAAGGGCAATACCCTGCTGCAGGTTTATGGGCTGGATCGCACGCTCATCCGCTCCGCGGCGGAACGCAATCCCGACAAGTGGGGCAAGTACACGGTCGGCACTTGGATCCCCATCGTGTCCGAAGTCGAGGCAAGGCAGCATGCCGATGATTTCTTGGTCTTGCCGTGGCATTTCTTCAAGGAGATTCAGGAGCGGGAAGAAGAGTTTCTTTCGCGAGGCGGAAGACTCATTGCTCCGCTTCCGGAACCACGGGTGGTGGAAGCCGCCCGGAGCGTCGCGCAGATATGAAGATCTCGCTGCTTACCCACGAGCTGATCGCCCCCGGAGGGGCGCAGCGCCAGATTTTGTCGCTGGGGCGCTGGCTGAATGCATTTGGCCATGGCATCACCGTCTACACGTATTGGCATTGCCCCGAAAACTGCTATCCCGAATTGGCGGCGTCGCTCGATGTCCGCGCGGTCGAGCAGCTCTCTCCGGTCCAGGTTCGCGAACGGAATCACAAGCGCCATCACGGAATCTTCATGGGCGCGAAACGCCATCTATGGGAAAGCAGACGGCTCGCGCGGTTGATTGCGGAGCCCGGCGACATCCTGAACCCCCATGTGCGTGGTGCGACGCGGGCCGCCGTGAATTGCAAGCGCCGCACCGGCACGCCGGTGGTGTGGATGTGCGATGACGCGCGCAATTGGGAGGAGCCGGGCTATCGCACCTACTTTTCCCCGCCCGTCCAATGGCTATTCGACTCGGCAATGAGTCG
>JBGOWC010000024.1:0-11297 GCA_041478415.1 Terriglobia bacterium | reverse complement strand
GGCATTGGGCGCTTATGGTTTTCGCGGCTTCTACGAACGCAAAGCTCATTTTCTCCAAAGCGTGCCCTTCGCGTTGAAGAATCTGCGCTGGCTCCTTCACCACGTCAAGTTGCCCATCGAGCTGCCCACACTGATGGGCGCGTTCAAAAGCATGCTAGCCTCGGAGAAATTGCAGAGCCGGCCCTCCGAGTCGGATAATCTTCTCGTGCGGGTTTTCAGTTTTTCATTTCACCGGAATTTGCCGCAGGACGATACGGGGCACGGCGGCGGATTCGTTTTCGATGGCCGCAGCCTCCCGAATCCCGGCCGCGAAGAACGCTTCAAATCTCTGACGGGCAAAGACGCGCCGGTCATTGACTATCTCGATCAGCAAGAGACCGTGCGCCAGTATCTCGCCCGCGTCCTATCGCTGCTGGATGCTACCGTGAGCAGTTATCAGGAGCGCAGCTTCAAGAATCTGATGGTCTCGTTCGGCTGCACCGGCGGCCAGCACCGCTCGGTTTATCTTGCGGAGCAATTGGCTAACTGTTTGCGCGGCCGGAAAGGTGTGGACGTCGTCGTGCGGCATCTTGAGCTGGAGCAGTTGGGAAAATGAAGGCCCCCCGATGAAAGCAATGATCCTGGCCGCCGGCCTCGGCACGCGCTTGCGGCCGCTCACCGACGGTCGCCCCAAAGCGCTTGTGGAAATCGCTGGCCGCACGCTGCTCGAGATCACGCTCTCTCGCTTGCGCACCTTCGGGGTCAGCGAAGTGATCATCAACGTCCATCACTTCGCCGACATGATTCTTGACTATCTCAAAGCCAACAAGAACTTCGGCTTGCGCATCGAAATCTCGCGCGAGGACGTCTTGCTGGACACGGGCGGCGGCCTGAAAAAAGCCGCCTGGTTTTTTCTCGAGGATTCGAGCGACCCAGAGGATCCGTTTATTTTGCACAATGTCGACGTCGTCAGCTCGATTGACCTCCGCCGCATGACGCAATTTCACGTAGAAAATCACGCCCTCGCCACTCTCCCGATGCAGGACCGCGAAACTTCTCGCTACCTCCTCTTCAACGACCAGCTCCAACTCTGCGGACGCCGCTCCAGTAGCACAGCCACTCCTGGCTGTGCACCGCAAATTACGACACCGCAGAATCCATCGGGCACGGCCTCAGAGCTTGCCGAAACCTCCATGAATGGTCATTCCGAGCGAAGCGAGGAATCTGCTTTTTCCCAATCACGAGCAGGACACTCAGAGCCGTTGCAAGCCCTCGCTTTTTCCGGAATCCACGTGATTTCTCCACGACTCTTGCCGCTGCTCACCGAAGAAGGCGTCTTCTCCATCATCCGCTCCTATCTGCGCCTCGCCGCCCAGGGAGAAAACATCCTCGCCTTTCGCGCCGATGACTACTATTGGCGCGACCTCGGCAAGCCCGCCGACCTCACTCAAGCCGCCCGCGATTTGCAGTTGTAGCCGCGGTCTTTAGACCGCGGGCCTTCCCAATGCAAAAACTCTCCCTGCAACATGGTCCTTTACCCGTTCACATTTCCCTTGCCAATTCAGTCCATCGGGTGTATCTTATCTCTTGGGTAATTCTATGTTTGGAGTGCGGCAGCTTGCTGCCACTTTTCTTTTTTCGGCACGTTCGCACTGGTCGCGCGCAATCACAAGATGCGCTCAGCATGCGTCTTAGGCCAAGGGCGCCCAATTAACTCGTGTGGAATCACATCGTTAGCCGACCCCTACACCCTAACATCCATCGAATCACATCGTTGCAAGAATAATGGGGGGCACTGAAAACTAGCAACTACCCTCACTTCGCCGGCGCCGCTGCCGTCGCAAATCCCAACGCCTGCATTACCGCGTCGTGCAGCGCCGGCCGCACCTGCTGAATCTTGGTATTTTCCCGTGTCGGATGCACGCGATTCGTCAGCAGCACGACGAAAAGCTGCCGGTCCGGGTCAATCCAGATGGATGTGCCCGTGAAGCCGGTGTGGCCAAAGCTGTGCGCGGAAAAATAGTGGCCGCCCGACCCGCCTTCGGTTGGCACCACCCAGCCCAGCGTCCGCGCGCCGCCCGAAAGTTTTTCCGGCGTTGTGAACTGGGCCACCGTTCCACGGCGCAGCAGCCGCTCGTGCGCGTAGATTCCGCCGTTCAAAAGCATCTGGCAAAACGCTGACAAGTCCGGCGCAGTGCTGAAAACGCCAGCGTGGCCCGCCACGCCTCCCATGACGAACGCGTTTTCATCATGCACTTCGCCCCGCACCAGGCGCTTGCGCAAATTCACATCCATCTCCGTCGGCGCAATGCGCGGCCACAGCTTCTTCTGCGGATTGTATTCCGTGTCTTTCATCCCCAGCCGCGCAAACACCTGTTCGCGCCCGAGCACATCGAGCGACTTGCCCGTGAGCCGCTCGATAATCTCTCCCAACAAGATAATGCCAAGATCCGAGTAGATCGCGTTCGCCCCCGGCGCGTTTTCGAGTGGCTCGGCAAAGATTTTTCTGAGCGTATCGCTTTTGTTCGTCGACCGCTTTGCGCCCGCTCCTGAGTTTGACGTGCGCCAGTATTCCTTGAACGGTGGCAGGCCCGAAGTATGCGTCAGCAGATGTCGCGATGTGACGTTACGCCGCCAGTCCGGCTGCGGCCCGCTCTTCCATTCCGGGAGATATCGCTCAATTGGCGCATCAAGATCCAGCGGCACGGCGAAATCGCCCTCCGCAAGCCGCGCCGCCAGCGTCGTCGTGCTCACGACTTTGCTCAGCGAAGCAATATCGTAAATCGTATCGCCCTTTGTTGCCGGTGAGCTCGTGTCATAGCTCAATTTGCCGAACGCGCGCACGGAAAGTTTCCCGCGATAACCGACTGCAAGAACCGCGCCGGGAAACGCCTTGTCGTTGACTGCGCTCGTGATCTCATCGAACGCCGGCTGAAGTTTTTGCTCCTCGCTCGCATTCATCGCCTGAAGCGTCATCGTATTTGCCGGGAGCGCAATTCCGTCGCCGGCTTTCAGCTTTGCGTCCGGAATGCTGACCGGCAATCGCCCGTCGATCGCAATCTGCCCGAAAAGCGCCCGCGCCGCGGAAATCTGCGCGACGTCGCTGATGCCGAACGCCCCGAGCCATGTTTGCGCCTGCGGAAATCTTTCGATGAGGTACGGGCTGCCAAATCCCACGCACACAATCGGCTTACCGCTCGCGAATGCCTGTTCGATCAGCGCAGCCTGCTCTTCCGGAACGTCCACGTTGCCCTTGCGATCGCTGACGCGCACAAATATCGCCACGATGGCCAGGTCATAACTCTCCGGCGGCGGCAGCTTGACGCTCGTCGCCCGGACGAACTTCGTGTCCGTGCGCACAGTCGTCAGCGAATCCACGCGCCAGCGCAGCTCGCGCTCGAAATCCTCGGCGGGAAACGGCTCCGGGTCGCCGTACGCCGCGAGCAAAAGCGCCCGCGTGGGCCGCGCGGCGTCGAGCGGCAGGCGATGCGCCGTGTCACGCAGCAGGGTCACGCTGCGATCGGAGATATCCTGTGCGGCGCGCGCGGAGTCCAGCATCGCAAAGTTCTTGTTCAGCGCATTCACGTCAACAAGACGATTCTTCTGCAAGCCGAGCCGCGCCTTGGCTCGGAGGAGCCGCCGAACGGAATCATCCAGCCGCTGCCGCGAAATTCTGCCGGAGGTGACTGCCTCCTGCAACGCATCGAATGCCGCGTCCGGCACCGGCGGCATCAGCACCGCATCCGCCCCCGCAAGAATCGCGCGCACGGCGGCTTCTCCCGGCGCATAGCGCGTTGTGATTCCGCCCATGTCCATCGCGTCGGTGACGACGAGGCCCTCGAAGCCCAGCTGCTTGCGCAAAAGATCGGTGAGAATGTTTGCGGAAAGCGTCGCCGGCGTATTCGCGTCCGGCTCGAGCGCGGGCACCGAGAGATGCCCCGTCATGATCGAACTGACTCCCGCGGAAATCGCCGCGCGGAAAGGCACCAGTTCAAAACTTTCGATCCGCTCTTTGCTGGCGCGAATCACCGGCAGATCGAGATGCGAATCCGTCGCCGTGTCGCCGTGTCCCGGAAAATGTTTCGCCGTGGCCAGCGCGCCGTTTTCTTCCACCCCGCGCACGAAGGCGGAGACAAATTCGGCCACGCGGGCGGGGTCTTCGCCGAACGAGCGCGTGTTGATGATCGGATTCGCTGGATTGTTGTTCACGTCGGCGTCGGGCGCATAGACCCAGTGAATTCCGGCGGCCCGCGCCTCGAGCGCCGTGATCTTGCCCATCGTGTAAGCGTCCTGTGAGCGTCCCGCGGCGGCAAGCGCCATCGCCGTCGGGAACGACGTGCCTTCGTCGAGTCGCATTGCCGTGCCGCGCTCGAAATCCGCGCCAATCAGCAGCGGCAGTTTTGATTTGGCCTGAAGCTGATTCGCGAGCACCGCCGTCGGATATGCCTGGCTTTTCACGATGCCCAGCGGCGACCCCACGGTGACGTTGATCAGCCCGCCCACGTGGAGTTTTTCGATGTCGTGTTCGAGCTGCGCGTAGTTCGCCCGGTCGGTCGGGAGCAGGCTTCCGTGGTACGTGCTGAAGATGAGCTGGCCGATCTTTTCGTCCGTGGTCATTTTCCCAAGCGTCGCTTCCACCCATTTTGCCGCTTCGGGCGAAATGCGCGGCTTGCCCGTCTTCGTTTTTTTTGCGGATTCCGCGGAGCGCGTCTCTTGCGGTTTGGGGCGGTTGCGGCTGCGAGCGGTCGTGGCCATAAAAAGTAGCAGCGGGAGAAGCAGTAGCCCGGCAACGCGTCCTTTCATCGAGTGCGTGTCTCCCGTTGACGTTCGGACGCTGCGCCTGTATATAGCACACGGCCTGTGCGCTCACAACGCAGCCGCAGCGCGAAGTTTCCAGCATATCATTGGAGCGGAATGCGAAGCCGAGGGACAAGTGAAGTGTGTCGCGTGCGTGCGATCTGGATCGCGCTCGCCGGCGTCTGCCTGGCCGCCGGTCTTGTCGCGCCCGCGGCTGGCGCTGCTCGGAAGTCGCGAGGGGGCCGGGTCAAGACCGGCCTCGACGTTTTGGAAGAGCAGAAATTTGCCCCGCTTCGCGGCAAGCATGTCGGCCTGATCACCAATCACACCGGAGTGAATGCGCAGGGACGCTCCACGATCGAGCTACTCTCCCGCGCAGCGGGCGTAACTCTCGTCGCTATCTTCAGCCCGGAGCACGGCGTCGCCGGGCGCGCGGATGAAAAGGTCGCGCCATCCAAGGACCCCGCGAGCGGCGTGCCCATCTATAGCCTCTACGGCGACACGCTGCGCCCCACCGACGAAATGCTGCGGGGCATTGACGCGCTGGTCTTCGATATTCAGGACGCCGGCGTGCGCTTCTACACCTACACGACCACGATGGCCTACGGCATGGAAGAAGCTGCGAAGCGTGGCATTCCGTTCTACGTCCTCGACCGCCCGAATCCGCTGGGCGGCGAAATTGTCGAAGGGCCGCTCCTGGACAAAGACAAAACGAGTTTCACCGGCTACTTTTCGCTTCCGGTGCGCTATGGACTGACCATCGGCGAGCTGGCGCAACTCTTCAACGCGGAAAATCACATCGGCGCGGACCTCCGCGTGATCGCCATGAAGAACTGGCACCGGAACTATTTTTACGAAAACACCGGCATCCGCTGGATTCCTCCCTCGCCGAATCTGCGCACGCAGAAAGGTGCAGTGCTCTATCCGGGCCTTGAGATTTTGCAGAACGCCAATGTCTCCGTCGGCCGAGGCACCGAAACGCCTTTCGAGGAATTCGGCGCTCCCTGGATGCAGGGCGAAGCCGTTGCGAGCGAGCTGAATGTCCGCCGCCTGCCTGGCCTTCGTTTTTCCCCGGCGCACTTTGTGCCCGCCTCGGGGCAGTTCCACGGCCAGCGCTGCAGCGGCGTGGCCATCCGCATCACCGACCGCCGCGCCGTCCGCTCGATGCGCATGGGAATCGAGATCGCCGCCGTTCTGAAAAAGTTGTACCCGGCGCAATTTGATTCGTCAAAGCTGCTCCTCCTCCTTGGAAGCTCCGACACGCTGCAACTGATGGGAGACGGGGCCCCGGCGCAAGAGATCGAGCGAAGCTGGGCGCCGGACCTCTCCGCGTTTGAATCGGTGCGCCGGAAGTATCTCCTCTATAAGTAGGCAGGGCCGCGATTCCGCAGCGGCTCGGCTGTGGTAGAGTCACTCCATGCGCATCGTGTCGCTCCTGCCCTCGGCCACGGAAATTCTCTTCGCGCTGGGCTTTGACGAAGAAATCGTCGGCGTCAGCCACGAATGCGACTTTCCCCCCGCGGCGCGGACCAAGCGCGTCGTCATCCACTCGCGCATTCCGCACGACGTGGCCCCCGGCGAAATTGACCGGCTCGTCCGCGAGCATGTCGCGCGCGGCGAAAGTCTCTATTCAGTGGACGCCGAAGCGATTGAAGAACTCGCTCCCGATCTCGTCGTCACTCAGGATCTCTGTCACGTCTGCGCTGCTTCGCCCGACGACCTTGCCACTACGCTGGCGCGGTTTCCCCGGCGGCCGGAGGTGCTCTGCCTCAATCCGCAGAATCTGGGCGATGTCTGGCGCGACATCTTGCGCGTCGGGGAAGAAACGGAACGAAAAGAGATCGCCAAAACACTCGTCTTTGAGCTGGAAGCGCGCCTGAACGCCATCGAAAAGAAAGTTCAGAACCTATCGCCGCGGCCCCGCGTCGCGCTTCTCGAATGGCTCGATCCGTTCTACGTCGGGGGCCACTGGGTCCCGGAGATGATCGCGCGCGCCGGCGGCGAAGATGTTTTCGGCCGCGTAGCCACCCCTTCGTTCCGCGTCACGCCGGAGCAGGTCATCCAGGCGGCGCCGGACATTCTTCTCATCGCGCAGTGCGGCTACGACGCCGAGCAGGCCCGCGAGGAATATCTGAAGATGAGATTTCCCGATGGCTGGCAGGGCATTCCCGCCGTTCACGAAGGCTGCGTTTTCGCTCTCGAAGCCTCCGGTTATTTCTCGCGGCCCGGTCCGCGCTTGGTCACCGGCGCCGAAGCCCTCGCCAAGATTTTCCATCCGGCCGTGCAGGTGAGTAGAGAAGCCGAAAGCCTGATCTTCCCCATCCGCGCAGCGGGCAAAGCTGCTCGCGCCGCCTCCGTGTAGCCCTCGCACCTCGCGTGTTTGTCTTTGGACACCTGTCCTCATGACCGGTTGACAATGCTCGTCTTATATATAAGAATCCTATATGTAAGGGAGCAACCTATGATCGGGGCAGGAATCAAACGCGGCACCGCGGAACTGGCGGTTCTCAGCGTGCTGGAAAACGGCCCGCTGCACGGCTACGAGATGGCTCGGCGCATCGAGCAGCAAACCAAGGGCGCGCTGCGCTTCACGCTCGCGGCGCTCTACCCCATGCTTTACCGCATGGAGCAGCGCCGCTGGATCCGCGGCAGCTGGGAAATCGGCCACAACGGACGCCGCCGTCGCTGTTATCGGCTTACGGCGGCGGGGAAGAAGAAGCTCTCGCCACTGCGCCAGGAATGGGCGGAACTTTTCAGCGCCCTGCGCCGGCTCGCCAAGGTGACCCATGCCTGATTGGCGCAAACTCGTCAACGAACATCTCGCGGCCCTCGCGCTGGAACCATACGAGCGTGCCGAAGTCGTCGAAGAACTCGCCACGCATCTCGACGAAACCTTCCTCGATTTGCGCCGCCGAGGATTCTCCGAAGAGGACGCCGCCAAGAGCTGCCTCAGCGAAGTCAACGACTGGTCTGATCTTCGCCGAAAGATTCAATCCGCCCGAAGAAAGGAAGACATCATGTCAAACCGCATTACTCAATTCTGGTTTCCGGGAATAATGACGTTTGTGCTCTCGGAGGCTTTCCTTGCGCTGATGCAGAAGTTCGGTCCCAATCCCTGGATTCTCGCGTGGGGCCAGCCTCCCATCGCAATGTTTTACATCCCCTGGTTGCTGTCACTGTCACTAATCGGTGGAATTGCAGCCTATCTATCTCACCGGGCAGGCGGCTCGCGGCGTGCGGTGCTCTCTTCCATCGTCTTTCCTGTCCCGCCATTTCTTGCCATGTTCTTACTTTTGCAGTTTCCATTTTATTTCTCCTTTAAAGAGATAGCCGGGGTTGATTTCCCTGTGAGTTTGATAATCGACTGGCACGGGGTTCACCACATCACAGCCCTTGCTTTCTTAAGTGCTCTTTTGGGGTGGGTGTTGGTTCCCGGAGCTGCTCTCCTGGTTGGCGGCTTGCTGGTTCAGCTCTTCGCTTCCCGGCGGTTAGATTCCCGGCGAATTGCTGGCAGCTGAGACCAACCGGCTCCAGCGTCTGTAGAAGGGGAGACCAGCGAGGATGAGGAGCAGCCCAATCGAAGACCGCCCCGGCCGGTCGAGCCACAGATTTACCGTCAATGCCAGCGCCCCCGCCACGAAAATCCCCGGCACCCACGGGTAGCCCCAGCAGCGATACGGCCGCGGAAGATCCGGCTCCGTGCGGCGCAAACGAAACAGCGCGACGACGGCAAAGCCGTAGAAAATCCATCCCGCAAAAATGAAGAGGTTCGTCAGTTCTTCAAACGTCCCTGTGAGCGCCATCACGCTGGCGAGCACGCCTTGAAAAATGAGCGCGCGGCCCGGCGTGCGGTACTTCGGATGAATCCCGCGGGCGATGCGGAAGAAAATTCCGTCGCGCGCCATCGCATACGGCACTCGCGCGCCGCTCAGCACCGAAGAATTCATCGAGCCCAGCGCGGAAATCACCATCGCCAGCGTGATCCACGTGGCCGCGCCGCTCCCGGCAACTCGTGCGATGACGTCCGAAGCCACGTGCGACGAAGCCGCAACTTCGCCGAAGGGCAGAATTCGCAGGCACGCCGCGCTGAAAAATAGATAAACCACCGCCACGAACGCCACGCCGCCGACAAGCGCACGTGGAAAATTGCGGTGCGGATCTTTCACTTCCGAGCCCACAAGGTTCAAATCTTCCCAACCGTCATACGCCCACAGCGCCGCAGCCAGCGCCGCTAGAAACGCAGTCAGCACGCCGCCATCCAGCGCAGCGGGCCACATGGGATTTGGTGCGTGCGGCGCGGCCTGCGGCGCGAAAAACGCCACGCCAATCACGATTGCGACCGCGGTGATCTTGATTGCGGTCAAGGCCACTTGCACGGCGCCGCCGAGACGCACGCCAAGATAATTGATGCCGGTCATCACCGCGAGCCAGACGACGCCGAGCGGCTGCGCCCAGGTGAACACAAAATCGTACGGCTTTATCCACGAACCCAGCCCTGGAAAATGAAGCGTGAAAATCGGCGTTGCAACCACGGGGATCAAAAAGCCAAGGAAGCGCATCAGCCCGGCCGCGATGGATGCCGCCGAGGACGGCCGTCCCACGATCGAGTGCATCCAGCCAAATAGAAATCCCCACGCTGGACCGAAGCCGCGGCGCAGATACGCGTATTCGCCGCCCGCCTCGGGAATCGCCGCGCCAAGTTCCGCGAACGAGAGCGCGCCGAAGAGGGAAAGCACGCCGCCAACAATCCAAGCCGCGAAAACGACGGAGACGGTGTGGCCCTCGCGGGCCATCTCCGCGGGCTTCAGAAAAATGCCCGTCCCGATCATCGTGCCGACGACGATTGCAGCCGACGCCCACGCACCCAGGCCGCGCACAAGTTCCAGGCGTTTTTCGCTCATACGGTTCCGGTCACTTCGATCTTGCGGTTGCGCGGTGAATCGAATCGGCTCACGACAAACCCAACGACAAAAGTCGTCGCCGTCCCCAACAAGACGTACCACGTGAACGCGACCGGCGTAAAGCGATACACGCACAGAATTGTCGCCAGTCCGGAAATCATTCCCGCGAGCGCGCCGCGCGGCGTTGCGCCGCGGTCGAGCGTGCCGAGTAGAAAGAGCCCGAGCAGGCTCCCAAAGGAAAGCGACGCCACGGTCAGCCCCTTTTCAAGGAGCGGTCCCCAGTCCACCAGGCCGAAGCCGAGAAGCACTGCACCCCAGACGAGCGTCATGCGCCGCGACAGGCGAAGAAACCCGGCCGCATCTTCCGACCGGCCGCGAAGCCGCGCCTGCCCGCCGAGGCGGGCGAAATCCAAAACGCTCGAGGCCGCGAGAGAATTGAGCGAGCCGCTGGCGTTCGACATCGCCACCGCAAGAATCGAAGCCAGAAGCAATCCGGCGAGTCCAGGGGGCACTTCGCGCACGATGAAGAGCGGCAGGATTCGGTCGGTGCGCTCGCCGGGCCCGAGAAGCGGCGCGTGCTGCGCAAAGACATACAGCAGCACGCCGATAAGCAGAAACACCGCGAACTGGATGAGAACAATCACCCCGCTCGCGAGCAATGCGCGCTTGCCGTCGCGCTGATTCCGCGCAGCGAGTAACCGCTGGACAATCGTCTGGTCCGTGCCATGGCTGGCCATGGTGAGAAACGCCCCGCCGAGCAACCCCGACCAGAGGGTGTACTTGGTGGAAACATTCCAGGAGAGATCGAAGACTCGCAGCTTCTGTCCCGCCGCGGCCGCAACCTGCGTCACCTCGGCCCACCCGCCGGGAATGCGGTGCAACAGCAGCCAGAAAGTAATCCCCGAGCCCGTCAAGTAGAGGAGCAACTGCGCCACGTCGGTCCAGATGACCGCCTTCATCCCGCCCTCGACCGTGTAGAGGATCGTCAGAGCAATGACGATGCAAACCGCCAGCCGTTCCGACGTGCCGAGGACCACGCTGACGACGAGAGCGATCGCCGAGACGCGCACGCCCTCGGCCAGCGCGCGCGTCACCAGAAACGTCGTCGCCGCGACGGCGCGCATTCGCTGGCCAAAGCGTTTTTCGATCAGCTCATAGGCTGTGAAAAATTCTCCGCGAAAATATCCCGGCAGCAAAAGCAGCACAATCAGGACGCGTCCGATGAGATAGCCGAAAACGAGCTGGAGAAACGCCAGGTTTCCCGCATAGGAAAGCGCAGGCGTGCCGATAATTGTCAGCGTGGACGTTTCCGTGGCCACGATGGAAAACGCCAGCGCCCACCACGGCGCGGTGCGCCCGCCGAGAAAATAGTCGCGGATCCCGCTCTGCCCGCGGCGAAAATAAATGCCCAGCGCCGTCACGCCCAGCAGATAGGCGATGACAATGGCGAGATCAACGGGATGAATGCGCATCGCGCTGGATTATATGCAGTGCCAGTCTTCAGGCCGGCATCTTTTCTTTAGCTTCTCGCGTATCCTTTTGCTATGCGGTGCGACCTCGGCTTTGACGGTGGCGGCACCAAGACCGAATGCGTTCTCATGGACCCCTCTGGAAAGATTC
>JBGOWC010000239.1:0-4060 GCA_041478415.1 Terriglobia bacterium | reverse complement strand
CGTCGGGATCGGCCAACATCACGTCGCGCCAGCCGTGTGGAAAATCCGCCGCAGGCTGGATGATGTTCGTACCCGCGGCTTTGGCGCGAGCCTCCACTGCGTCTGGGTCCACCCCCATCACGCGCAGCTCCGCGCCCGTCCCGCGCAGACCTCTCTCCTGCAATCGCGAATACAGTGGATGGTGATCGTAGGTGTGATCGGCGTGCAACATGAAATCCAGTCCATTGAGATTCAGCGCCGCAAAATCCACATCTGCGTATCGCACAATTACTCCCAAAACATCGCGATAAAAGGGAAGCGATCGCGCAACGTCGCGCACCAGCAGATTCAGCGAGAATTTCGGCAGTGCTCGGCCGTATTCTTCCGTGGGCATCCATGCTTCCCCGGTGCGCCTCTTGGTCATCGGTTCCCTCGTTCCTCTGCGGAATGTTTCAAGAACCGATCATCCCACGGTGAGCGACTGCATCCACCTGGAGTGCATGCGAGCCTCGTAAGAACACTCCGCCAAATTGGTCTAATTGTTTTTCGAGGGCGCAGGCGCCGGCCGCCCCTTGACCAGCGCCCAGTTCACAAATGCGATCGCGAGGGTTGCTGCAAGGATTAGAAACTCGCCGCGGCCCATCCGCGTCAGAAGAATCACGGCAAACGCCGCGCCCAAAAAGGCGAATAGATACGGAGCCCGCAATCGAAACTCTGCTCTGGAAGGATTGCGCCTGCGCAGGACGGGCACTGCGAGCGCCATCGCTCCGTACACCGCGAGCCGCGACACCGCGGACAATGACGCATTCCATCGAAAATTGCCGAATACGGAAAACGCGAAAAGCAGAACTGCGTACACAACGATCGAAACGAACGGTGTGCGATACCGCGGGTGCACCGCCGCAAGAAAACTTGGGAAATCGCCCTGGCTCCCCATCGCGTAGGTGATGCGCGGTGCGTGCAGGACATTCGCGCTCAGATAGCCGTAGCCGGAGACAAGTGCCCCAACCGCAATGGCCAGCGCTCCAGGATTCCCTAGAAACTGGCGCGCGGAATCCGAAATCGCGCGCTGTGAGCTGCCTGCGCCCGGCAATGTCGCAACCACGATGTATTGCACGCTGGTGTAAAGCACGGCGACGACCGCGAGCGCGGTAAGCAGCGCGATGGGCGTGTCCCGCCGCGGATCGCGTGACTCACCGCCGATGAACAGCGCTCCTTCAAATCCCCCATAGGCGTACACCAGCAGGAGAAACGCCTGCAGCCAATCGCCCGGCTTCGTGGCAGGATAAGAACTAGGAACATGCAGCCCCGGATGAATCAGCAGCGCGATGAATCCGCTGATCACGAAGAACAGAATGAAGCCGACCTTCGCGGCCGTAAAAATGTTGCTGACCGTGTTTCCGGTTTTCACCCCGATGTAGTTGAAAATGGCAAGCTGGCCGATGAGCGCGGCGAGCACCGCCACCCGTGCGCCGGGCCGCTCCAGACCGGGGAAGATTTGCGCCGCAAACGTCACGAAGAGATTCGCCGCTGCCGCCGGCGCCGCGATTCGTGTCAGCCAAATCAGCCAGGCCGTCACTAGCCCGGCGAATCGTCCGAAAGCCTCGCGCGCATACAGGTAGACCCCGCCCGTCTCCTCGAATTGCGAGGCAATCTCGGCCATGCAGGCAGCAATGAGCAAAATGCCGGCTCCGGCAATCAGACAGGCGAAGGGGCTGTAGCTTCCCAGATATCCCGCAAGCAACGACGGCATGCCGAAAATCCCCGCGCCGATGATCGAGTTCACCATCAGCGCGACGAGGCTCCACCGGCCGATCGTTCTCACAAGTCCGCTGGAGTTTTCCGCCATGCGTTATCTGATTTTTAATCCTTTGGCACGGGCGGAGCTTTGGCCTTTGCGATCTCGGTGAGCACGTCAAGCTTGGAGGTTACTCTCTCAAGATGCGGATAACGCTCGCCGCCGTGGTAGTTCACTCGACATGTCTGGAAGTAATCGTTGTCCTGCAGGAGCAGTTCAATGGGTTCGGTGCCGCCCTTGGCCGCGCGAATCGCATCACGCAGAATTTCCGGCGTCCACCGCCGCCCGTTCACCGCAACCAGACGCATCCCCGGCGCGAGCCCGGCCTGCGCCGCGGGCGTCCCCGGCACGACGTCCGCAATCGCGCCGTCGGACTCGCTGCCCGGCACACTGGCGATGAATCCCAGCGAAAACTGCTCCTCGATCGCGTGATTGGCCGCCTCCCTCGAGTGCTGGTGCTCATTCATCGTCTCCGTGAACACCAACCGCCAGCCGCTGGCCTCGATTCCCGCGAGCGGAGCGCCGGGCCCGTGCGACGTCAGCCGCTCCGTGAAGAAATTCCGCCAGTCATATGTCTGGATCTCATTCATCGCCCGGACGATGTCGTCGAAGTTGTAGGTCACCACCTTCGGAGGAGTCGCCTGCCCCCCGTGGAAACTCCTGCAGAAATCATCCAGCGATTTCTTTCCGCGGCTCTCCCGCCGGATAATCGTGTCCGCTTCCAGCCAGATCAGCGTGCCCTCGTCGTAGTAGTCCACGCTTCTCCGCCAGGCGGAACCTTCCGTGCGCGCCGGATACAGCAGTTGCGCCGCAACTGCCGTATCCAGCAGATCGCGCCACGTCCTTCCCGGCCTCTGGTTGAGATACGCAGTCCTGTCCGCAAGGAACTCCCGCAATCTTTCCGGTGTCCATCCGCCGTCCCGCGCCGTCAGGACATTCCCGTAGTATTCCGTCAAGCCTTCATAGACCCACAGCAATTCTCCCTCGAGCGGCGACTGATAATTCTCGGGTGTGAGCCCTACCGGCCGGCGGTACTTGCCGTTCCACGAATGAAAAAATTCGTGCTCCAACAGCGCCGCTTGCGACTCGAAAATGTCCGGGTCCAGGAGCGTGCGCTCCGGCACGCGGTTGTCGCTTGATTCGTGGTGTTCCACTCCGTTTGGCCGTATGAAATCGCTAAGCGTCAGCAGAAAATCGTATCGGCGATAGTGCCGCGCTCCGAAAAGCGCTCCCGTTTCCGCGACGAGCTGCCGGAACTCGAGAATCTGCTCCGGAGACATCATCGTCGCGGCGGCGCTGTCGCCCGCCAGGTGAATCACGTGGTTCGGCGTCTGCCCCGGGCTCAGCTCGATGGTGCGAACGAATGCTCCGGCGATCACCGGTGAATCCACCAGCGTTGTCAGCGAAGCGGGCTGAAACTCAATCTCCTCGCCAGTCTGCTTTGCAACCGGAAGCGCTGTGCCGAATTTCCACCCGCGCGGCAGTGTGAGCGTCGCGGCGACTGTCAGGTCGTCGGACTTCTTTCCCTCCGGATAGAGAAGCGCGGTGTACCAGCTCAGGAGCGCAAGCTGCGCCGTAGCCGACGGCCCCGTCGGCTGCGCATCGGTGTCGTTAGGCAAAAGGTAGTCGAATGAAACTTCAAGGTTCGAGGTGTTTGGCGGAACATCCAGATGAAATGCGTACATGTCCGCGTCGTCGCGCCGCCAGGTAATTTCCTTTTCTCCTGCTCGAAAATGCAGCCCCGTCAAGTCTGAAATGGGCCCATTGGGTGCATGCTCTCCCGGAATCCATTTCGGATAGACCAGTGTCAGCGGGCCCGGAGCAACCGGAATTTCCATGCGCGAGTGGATAATCCGCTTTGGCGCTTCCCTCAAGTTCACCGCAATCCGAATGGTTTTCTTTGCATCCTGTGCGGCAACTCGCGTCCCAGAAGCGAGAACGAGCACCGCAAACATCAGGAAAAACGCATGGAAGCGACGACGCATGACGAGCGGCCTCCCTTAAAGCGGCGTCAGAGTAGCACAACTCAAAGTAGCGCGGCCGCGATTGCGCGGCGGACCGAATGACTCTGTTACAATCGCCCACGGCACCGGCATGCAAAACGATTCCGCTCTCTTTCCTCGGAATTTTCGCAAATCCTATCCGGTCGCCGTGCGCGGCGAAGGTTGCTGGATTCACTCCGCCGATGGGCGGCGTTATCTCGATGCCGCCGGGCAAGCGGCCGTCGTCAATATCGGCCACGGCGTCGCGGAAATTGGCCGCGCGATGGCCGAGCAATCCTCG
>JBGOWC010000118.1:0-6343 GCA_041478415.1 Terriglobia bacterium | reverse complement strand
CTCAGCCCGCTCATGGCCATTTATCAGGCGCGCTTCAACCGTTATCTCGAGGACCGCGGCCTGAAGCCCGTTACCGACGCGAAGGTCTGGGCGTTCATCGGCGACGGCGAAACCGACGAGCCCGAATCCCTCGGCGCGATCACGCTCGCCGCGCGCGAAAAACTCGACAATCTGATTTTCGTCGTCAACTGCAACCTGCAGCGCCTGGACGGTCCTGTCCGCGGCAACGGCCAAATTATTCAAGAGCTCGAATCCGCGTTTCGTGGCGCCGGCTGGAATGTCATCAAGGTCTTGTGGGGAAGCGAGTGGGACCCCATCCTCGAGCGCGACACCGAAGGCCTCCTCGTCAAACGCATGGGCGAGCTGGTGGACGGCGAGTACCAGAAACTGGTCGTCGAGTCCGGTTCCTATATTCGCCACCACTTCTTCGGCAGCGACCCGCGGCTTTTGAAGCTCGTCGAGCCGCTTCCCGACGAAGCGCTGCGCCGGATGCGCCTCGGCGGCCACGACCCGCGCAAGGTCTACGCCGCTTACAAGGCCGCCGCCGACCACCGGGGTTTGCCCACAGTCATCCTGGCTCGCACCATCAAGGGCTACGGCCTCGGCGAAAGCGGCGAGGGCAAAAACATCTCCCACCAGCAGAAGAAGCTCAACGAAGAGGAGCTGCGCGAATTTCGTTCCCGCTTCGGAATTCCATTGAGCGATGAAGCCTGCGCCGAATTGCCGTTCTATCGCCCCGCCGAGGACAGCGCCGAAATCCAATATCTCCGCGCACGCCGCGAAGCCCTCGGCGGCTACATCCCCAGGCGCTCCGTTCGCGCCAAGCCCATCGCCGCCGACCACGACGAGTTGTTCCGCGAATTCGGCGAAGGCAGCGACGGCCGCGAAGTTTCCACCACCATGGCCTTCGTCGCCATGCTTCGCAAAATGCTCCGCGATCCCGAAGTCGGCAGCCTCATTGTGCCCATCGTCCCCGACGAGGCCCGCACCTTCGGCATGGAGTCTCTCTTCCGCGCCGTCGGCATCTACTCGAGCGTTGGTCAGCTCTACGAGCCGGTGGACGTTCATACGCTGCTCTACTACAAGGAAGCCAAGGACGGTCAGATTCTCGAGGAGGGAATTACCGAAGCCGGCTCGATGGCTTCGTTCATCGCCGCCGGCTCGGCCTACGCCACTCACGGCATCAACACGATTCCATTCTTCATCTTTTATTCCATGTTCGGCTTTCAGCGCATCAACGACTTCATCTGGGCCGCTGCGGACATGCGTTGCCGCGGCTTCCTCCTCGGCGGCACGTCCGGCCGCACCACGCTTGCCGGCGAAGGCCTCCAGCACCAGGACGGCAACAGCCACATCCTCGCTCTGCCCGTGCCGAATCTCCGCGCCTACGATCCCGCCTTCGCCTACGAAATGGCCGTCATCATCCAGGACGGCATCCGCCGCATGTACAAGGACGGCGAAAGCATCTTCTACTACATCACCGTCATGAACGAGCCGTACGCCATGCCGCCGATGCCCCCCGGCGTGCGCGACGGCATTCTCAAGGGCATGTACCGCTTCCGCGCTTCCGACAACAAAAAATCAAAACTCCGCGCGCAACTCTTTGGCAGCGGCGCAATCCTCCGCGAAGCGCTCCACGCGCAGGAAATTCTCGATGAACAATTCGGCGTCGCCGCCGACGTCTGGAGCGTAACCAGCTACAAATCGCTCTACACCGACGGCCTCGACGCCGAGCGCTGGAACATGCTCCACCCAACCGAAAAGCCGCGCATCCCGTACGTCACCGCGTCGCTCGCCGACGCGCCCGGCGTTCTTGTCGCCGCCACCGACTATCTGAAGGCCCTCCCCAATCTCGTCAGCAAGTGGATGCCGCGCCGCCTGGCCTCGCTCGGCACCGATGGCTTCGGCCGCAGCGAAGGCCGCGCCGCGCTCCGCGAATTCTTCGAGGTGGACGCGCGCTATATCGCCTTCGCCACGCTGACCGAACTCTTCCGCGAAGGGCAGATTCCGAAGTCCGTCGTCGAAAAAGCCATCAAAGATCTCGCCATCAACCCCGACAAACCCAACCCGCTTACTTCCTGACTCTGTAGCCGCGGTCTTTAGATCGCGGGCTTTTCTCTAGAAATAATTTCAGCCGGCTTGATCCGCCCGGTCGCCAGATTCGCCACCAGCCCCGCATTCGCTGCCAGAAAATCGTACTCGCCTAACTCTTTCGGCAGCACCCAGGCGATTTGTTCAAACGCCCGCGGCGTGAGTTTGTCCTCTTCGATCTTCGCTGCGAAGAACCGAATCTCGAGCATCTCGTCGCCTTCCCCGTACTTGTGCTGCACGCTTCCGATCTCACAGCTCCTCAGCAACTCGACGCCCAATTCCTCGCGCAACTCACGCGCCAGCGCCCCCTCCGCCGTCTCTCCCGCTTCCACCTTTCCTCCGGGAAATTCCCACTTGAGTGGTGATGTGTCCGTCCGTCGCCGCTGGCAAATCAGCAGCCTCCGGTCAGCCCGCTCAATCACCGCCACGGCCACGGTTCTCATCTCAGCGTGTCTCTCCAGCCTCCGCGCTCTGCGTTATCTTTTCTCTTTTTCCTGATGCAGAATTCGGAACAATTCTTTCGCGCCCTGCACCAGCGGCGGCCCCGGCGTATTCAACAATTCGTCACGCACGACGTACACGCGCTTCGCGCGCATCGCCGGCACGTTTTTCCATACTTCGACGGCGTATGCCTTTTTCGGATCGGCCTTTGCTCCCGTCGCCGCCCAAGCCAGTACGATGACCTCCGGCTGCGCCTCGGCCACCTGCTCATCGCTCACTTTCTCTCCCGCCGGCACAACCATCTCTCCTCCCGCAATCCGCACCAGTTCCGCCACCCAGGGCGGGGAAGAAATCCTCGGGTTCGGCAACGCTTCGCAATAAACCCGTGGCCTCCGTTTCTCTCGACTCGACTTCCTGCCCATCGCTCTGAATTCGCGCCGCATCCACGCGACAACTTTCTCCGCGCGCGCAGCCCGTCCCACGATTCCTCCGAGCAGACGAATATCACTCTCGATGTCCGCCAGCGACCTCGGATTCATCGCTAGAAAATTCAGCGGCTGCTCCAGCAGCTTCGCGACCGTCTCCTGTTTGTACGGCACTGAACCAATCACGAGCGTAGGCTTGAGTTTCAATACTTCCGAAATGTCCAGCTTCCAGCAGTCGCCGACCTTCGGCAGTCCGTCCACCCGCGCCACGTCCGCGCACCACTTCGTCACGCCAACGAGCGATTTCTTCGCCCCAATCGCGCACAAAATCGAAGTCGCGCTCGGTGCCAGCGATACAATTCTTTGTGATGAGCGAGAATGACTGCGGTTCATTTCGCCCACGATTCTAGCGGGGCGGATGGGACCGCACAATCAGAGACAATCCATCTTTTCGAGGAGGTCTAATGAAATGCCGCCGGCTCCAAAGCGGGCGTCGGGCCGCCACCCGGTGCGTACGCGGCATACAGCAGTGTGCGCTGGCAAAAGGGCAGGAACGCCAGCGCGGCAACACACAGCAGAATGAGCGCTCTAAGTTGGCCGATCAGCAGCAAAGGTGAGCTTGCCCAGACTGCATCGAGGACCAGCACGGCCGGGAACAGCAGGCGAAACTTCCTGCCGAGGTCGGCGTAATCAAAACCCACCGCGGTGAGCAGGTACAATCGCACGGCGACGCCGCAGAATGCATCGATGGTAAGCAAGAAACCGAGAGTCTCCGACGAGTACATTTCGCGGCTGGCATTGAGCACGTCATGCATTTTGTAAAGCGAGCTCGCATACATCGCAAGGTAACCGACCTGGATGAGCGTCAGCAATGCGCGCGCCGCGTTCCGGGAAATCGTGAGGGCCGCAGCGGGGGCGGTCGCAGCTCGGGCACTTACCGATCGGCTAGAGCCGCTTTCCAAGTCGCGCCGAAGATTGGAAAGGTCGACGAACAGGTCGCGCGCCGCTTGATACCGTTCTCCCGGACGCCGCCGCAGGCATTTTCTGACGATGCGGTCGAGCTCGGCCGGCGCCACCGGATTGCGTTCCGCGATCTGCGGTGGCTCCCGGTTGAGGATATTGGCGATCGTTGATGCCGGCGTCCGGCCCAGGAATGGATTTCTGCTGGTAGCCATTTCGTAGAGCACCAGGCCCAGGGCGTAGAGATCGCTCCGCGAATCGGCGGGTTCCCCCTCCAATTGTTCCGGGGCCATATAGTTGACCGTGCCGACGAGCAGGCCTGGGGCGGTCGCGACTGTAAGTGTTTCGGCGGAATATCCGCCAACCGTTGTAGCCGTGCTCAGCGGGCGATGCAGCTTGGCCAGGCCGAAATCGAGAATTTTCGCGCGGCCGGGCCGCTCGGGCCCGGCCGCAAGCATGATGTTTTCTGGCTTGAGGTCACGATGGATGATGCCGCGGTCGTGGGCGGCGCCCAGCGCATCGGCAAGCTGGAGGCCGACGGCAATAATCTCTTCGGTCGTGAAGCGGCAAGTCCCGAGCAGTTCGCGCAGCGTCTTCCCCTCCACGTATTCGAAGACGATATAGCTGCCCTCGGCGTACTCCACAAAATCGTAAACAGTGGCCACGCCCGGATGGTTCAGCGTTGACGCGGTGCGCGCTTCCTGCGCTAATCGGCGGCTTAGATCGGCGCTGTTTCTCACTTCGGCGGGGAGCATTTTCAGTGCCACGGTGCGTCCCAGGTGCTCATCGCGCCCGCGATAGACCCGGCCCATACCGCCGCGCCCGATCTCCACTTCGATCCGGTAGCGAACTGAATTGGGCTCGCTTGCCATATTGTTCAACGCCTTCGCGCCGGGGCAGGTCTTTGGCGCACAGTATACCCGCTCCACGAAGAGGTCAACGGCCTGCTTCCCCGAGCCTGAGAGTAGCTGGGCGAGCTACGGTCTTACGAAAATCATCTGTGTCGTGCTTGAGGAGACTACCGCCATGCGAGCGAGCGTTTCTTGGCAAAGTGGATTCTGACAGCTACGGTCTCTTGTCCCAAACATCCACCGCCCGCGTATCGTTCCGCAGCTCATCCACATTGATCCAGTAGTACGTTCCGAACGCCTTCTTTTCCGGCCAGATTTCATCCAGCGTGTCCGCGTCGTAGAGCGTCCCGGCCTTCATCACCATCGCGATGTTCGCCGTATTGTGAATGTCCTCGAGCGGATTTGCGTTCAGCACCATTAGGTCCGCAATCTTTCCCGGTTCGAGCGAGCCGAGATCTTTCTCCGCTCCGAGGAAGTGCGCCCCGTGCACGCTCGCGACTTCCAGTGCCTGCATCGGGCCCATCGTCGACGCCAGCATCCACACCTCCCAGTGTGAGCCGATTCCGTGCGCCTGCCCATGCGAACCGATCGCGCCGTAACCGCCGTTCGCGATGATGTCCGCGAGGCCCTGGTTCTGCACGCCGAAATGGTAGTCCGTGACCGGCCGCAGCCACCGCCGCCGCAGGTGCGGCATCAACTGCCGCCAGGGAATCCATCGTTGCTGCTTCGGATCTTTCCAGACGTCGCTGATCTGCTGGAAATACTCTTCGTTCCACGGCGCCGTCCCGCCCACCGTAAACGTCGGTGAGTAGACCGTGTGCGCCTGCCCGAAGATCTTCGCCACGTCCTGGTAGAGCGGTGCGTACGGCGTCGGGTGCTCGAAGCCGGTCTGCCCGTCCATCAGCATCGTCAGCTTGTGCAGCAGGTCGCTCGAGCCCTCGCCCGTCACGCGCAAGCCCTTCTTGCGGGCAATTTCCGTGATCCATTGCCGCTGCTCCCGGTTCGGCTGCAAGTATTGCTTCAGCGCCGTCGCGCCAAACGACTGCAGCCGCGCGATGTTGTGTTCGGTCGCATCGTAGCTCGTCAGCTCATTCACGTGCGCCGAATCGCCCGAGGTCATGGCATCGCCCGTCGAAAACGTCCGCGGCCCGATCACCCGTCCCGCCTCGGTCATCTCCGCCAGCGAGAAAACTTCCTGCGACCATGCCGATGGATCGAGCGTCGTCGTCACTCCGTACGCGAGATACACCGCCGATTCGAAATTTCTCGACGGCGTCACGCCTGCATCTTCGCGGCGATGGTGCGCGTGCATGTCAATAAACCCGGGAATGATCGTCTTGCCTTTCGCGTCCACGATCTTGTTCACATCCGCCGTGCTGCATTCGCCGACGCACGTGATTCGTCCCGCCTTCGCCACAATCGTTCCGTCTTCGATGACCTTGCGGTTTGCCAGCGTGACGATGCGCGCGTGCGTCAGCGCTATCGTTCCTGCCGCAACCGGCCTCGGCACGCTCAGGTGAATCTCCGTCGTGTCGGTTTTTCCCGTGTCCGCGTGGTACACGAAGTATTTGTTCG